>JBEIEI010000019.1:0-22868 GCA_040382975.1 Flavobacteriales bacterium | reverse complement strand
TTCATGGCTTTATCAAGATTTACTTCGCCCATGTAATCCATCAAATATTCAAATATTACAGGAGATTTACTATAAACAATACTACCGTAATTAAATTCGGTAAACTCAGCTGAATGCATATCTAAAGGTTGATCTCTGTTAGATTTAGCCGACATAAAATAAGCCATTTCTTTTTCTCGCCAATAATCTATTTTGTTTAAACCAAACAACTTAAAATTTTCATCTACCCCGATAAGGTCAGATAGTTTTTTTTCGGGATACTTTGCGCGCATGTAACGCATTTCATAAAAAGAATTTAAACCTTCATCCATAAAGGGATAATCGCGTTCGTTACTCCCTAATATTCCATAAAACCAATTATGACCAACTTCATGGGCGATTGTTACATCTAAATCAAATTCATTGCTCATATCGCCAATAACCGTAATATTAGGATATTCCATTCCGCCGCCAGCCATTATTGTCCCATCAACCGCCGTTACATGATTGTAAGGATAATCGCCATTTAAGTATGAATAAAAAATGGTTGATTCGTTTACAAAATTTATGGCATTCTTCCAAAGCTCAAAATTTTTATTGGTAAAATAGGTCCAGGTATCAATTGTCTTTTTTGTATCTCGCAGTTCGATCTGATCATGTAATACATTAAAACGCTTATCGGCAAACCAGGCAAAATCATGAACCCTAAATTGTTTAAAACGAATGGTTTTTGTTTTTTTTGATGACTCGGGAAAAGCCATATCGTCTTTTCTATAATCGCCTTTATCTAATCTATTTAAGGTTTGAATTACTCTTTCATTTAAAAAATCGTCTTCTTTTTCAGAATCAATTCTATCGCCTGTTGCCGAGAGTAAATAATTTTCAGGAAGCGTGATCTTCACATCAAAACTTCCAAATTCGCTATAAAATTCACCTTGATCTAAGTATGGCATTTGGTGCCAACCATCATTATCAAAAACCGCCGGCTTTGGATACCATTGCGTAATAAAATAAGCTTGCCCATCATGTCCCAATCGTGAAAATTTTGCATCGGGTATTTTCACATAAAAAGGTGTGGTAATTAAAATTGTATCTAATGAACGCAAAGGTTCATTCAAAATTAATTTACAGATATCGATATTATCTTTGTCAAATTCCCATTTTACTGATCTGCCGTTCACTTTAAAATCCAAGCTATCTATATAACCTCTTTCTTCGGGTTTAGAAAAATAAAAACTAGTTTTCTTATGCTGCAACATTTGTTTTGCAAGCGCAGTTGAATGATCCTTATAGGCATTTGGCCATAAGTGAAAGAAAATATAATTGAGCGAAAGATCTGAATTATTTATATATTGAATTTCTTCTTTTGCACTAAGAACATGGGATTGATCGTTAAGCTTAACATCAATTTTATAATTTACCTCTTGTTGAAAATAAGTTTGTTGCGAAAATAAATTAGTACTAATAACAAAAATCGCCACAAGCCAATTGCAGCGATTTAAGTTTATTATGTATTTAAGTTTATTCAATAATTATTTTGCTGATAAGGCCTTTTCTATTGCAATTTCTAAGTCGGCTCCGCGCAAATTCTTTGCAATTATCTTCCCTTCTTTATCCAGTAAAACTGTATAAGGTATTCCTTCTACTGCATATAATTTAGCAGCCTCACACTCCCAATATTTTAGATCGCTTACCTGCGGCCAGGTTATTCCATCTTTTTGAATTGCCTCTAGCCAACGTGCTTTATCCTGATCGAGAGACACCCCATAGATCTCAAAACCTTTATCTTTAAATTTTGCATATGCTTTAACAACATTAGGCATTTCTTTTCTGCAAGGCCCGCACCAGCTTGCCCAAAAATCCACTAACACAATTTTTCCTCTAAAAGAAGAAAGTGCTAATTCTTTTCCGTCAGGAGTTGGCAAATTGATCTCAGGGGCCGCTTGACCACTTGTTGTGGCAAGCATTTTACTTACAACATCATGAAACATTTTAATGTTTTTATCATTAGGGAATTTTTTTGTTAAACTGGCATCTAATGTTTTATAGATATCAGAATATTTATCCGGTTCCATACCTTGAATTGCCATAATGGAAGCATACTTATCAGAATTCTTCATTATTTTTTCGGCCATTGTTGCATTAAAACCATCCATTATTTTATTATAAGGCGCTTCAAATATTTTGCTAAGTGAATCCATTCTAAGTGAATCCATTTTACCGCCTGCTCGCATAAGATCTTGAAACGCTTGATTTAAAGAATCGATCTGCAAACGGTTTTTCTTAGAGATCTCGTTATATTCTACAAATAAAATGGTTTCAGGAGAGCCCTCAACTTTGTAGGTGTTGCCAAGATCCTTTAAATTAGCATTAACCGTTACCTTATCATTACTATCTAAAACTAACATAGCAAAATTTTGCTGGTTTAACTTTATACGATAGAAGCCAATGTTTGGGGTGTAATTTTTAAATTCAAAATTTCCTTTTTCATCGATCACGGTACTATCAACTGTTACCGGTTGTGGATTGATCAGTTTTTCTAAATAAATAGTTTCGCCGTTAGAGTTGCTAAGGGTTCCTTTCAATTCAAAATTACCGGTTCTTTTAGTTTCACCGCAACTAGATAAAATTGCTACTGCAGCAATGGCGCAAATTGTTTTAAACATAGTTTTATTTTTCAAGAGTTTCTTTTACAAGTTGATTTAATAATTTTGGATCGGCTTTACCTTTGCTCAGTTTCATTACTTCGCCAACAAATAAACCTAGTAACCCAACTTTACCATTTTTATATTCAGTTATTTTTTCAGGGAATTTAGACAAGGCCTCATTTATCAAACTCTGTAATTCGTTGCTATTACTGTTTTGCAAAAGGTCTAATTCTTTGGCGATCTGCTCGGCAGTTTTTGTTTGATCATTCATTAATTGAGGGAAGATACTTTGAGTAGCTGCCGCATTACTAACTTTACCTTCATCGATCAACGAAATAATTTCTGCTATTTTTTTTGGTTCTAAAGTAAATTCAGAAATAGTTAAAGCACGCTCATTTAAATATGCTTTTATTGGTCCCATCACCCAATTCGCTGCACTCTTATAATTTTTAGTAAAAGTTACTAATTTATTATAGTAAGCAGCAACTTCTTTAAGGTCTATTAATTGTAACGCATCGTACTCACCGAGCTTATAGGTTTTTGTATACAAATTAAAAAGTTCATCCGGTAAAGTTGGTAAGTTAGCTTTTACTTTATTTATATATTCTTGAGTAATAAAAACAGGCTGCAGATCGGGCTCAGGAAAATAACGGTAGTCATTTGCATTCTCTTTACTTCTTAACGAAAATGTTATGCCCTTAACTGCGTCAAAACTTCTAGTTTCTCCGGCAATAGGCTCACCTGCTTCCACCAGATCAATTTGTCTTTTTATTTCAAAATCAATAGCGCGCTGAACATTTCTAAATGAGTTCATGTTCTTTACCTCTACTTTTTTTCCAAATTCTTTTGCCCCTTTAAGCATTACAGAAATGTTAGCATCGCAACGCAATGATCCTTCTTCCATATTACCATCGCAAATATCTAAATAGCGTACCAATTTTCTTACCTCCGTTAAATAGGCATAAGCTTCTTCACCACTTCTAAATTCAGGCTCTGTCACTATCTCTAATAAAGGGGTTCCTGCTCTATTCAAATCAATTAACGTATCATATGGATCAATATCGTGCAAGCTTTTACCTGCATCTTCTTCCATATGAATTCGCGTAAGATTTATTTTTTTTGTAATACCGTCTTTTAATTTTGCTGTAATATAACCGCCATTACAAATAGGCGTTTTATCTTGTGTTATTTGATACCCTTTTGGAAGATCGGCATAAAAATAATTCTTACGGGCAAATTGATTTTCTTCTCTTATGTTTGCATTTACTGCAATGCCCAACTTAACTGCAAACTCAATTGCCTTAGCATTTACCACCGGCAATGTACCAGGGTGTCCTAAAGTTACTACGCTAACATTGGTATTTGGTAAGGCTCCATATTCGGCAACATCGCTACTATACATTTTTGTTTTCGTTAATAATTGAATGTGGCATTCTAAGCCAATAACAGTTTCGTATTTATCGTAAACGCTCATAAATTTGCGCCTTAAAGATACAGTTTTTTAATGTTAAACGATTGCACTGAAAACAAAAAAGGCGTTCCGGTTTCCCGAAACGCCTTTTTTTTAGGTCAATATTTTATTCTTTAATAAGTTTTCCTTCCTTAATTGCCACTTTCGTGGTTAAAGAAGTGATCTTATAAATATACATGCCATTAGCTAATTCTTTAATATTTAGAGCGCTTTCAGCTTTATTTAAAGTTGTTCTATAAACAATTCTGCCGGCAATATCCATTATTTCGAAAGTATAACTTCCATTACTATTCTCAATCACTACACTAATATTTCCATTATTTGGGTTTGGATAAATAAAGGTATTGTTATCGATTACAGTATTTTTTGCTAAACCTGTACAAACAACAACAAAAACGTTTATGTTAGAGTTAGTTGTACAACCTACTGTATTTGTTCCCGCAACGTTATAAACAGTTGATAAACCAGGAGTTACTGTAATTGCTGAAGTAGTAAAGCTACCAGGACTCCAAGAATATGTATTTGCGCCGGAAGCAGTTAAAGTAGCTGCAGCGCCAGGACAAATTGTTGCTGAAGGAGAAACCGTTAATGTTGGACTAGGTTTTACAACAATGTTTACTGTTTTTGTGTCAGGGCAACCCGGAGAGTTCTGTCCTACCACTGTATATGATGTAGTAACCGAAGGTGTTACAGAAATAGAATTTGTGTTAGCGTTCGTACTCCAAGTATAGGTGGTTGCGCCGGAAGCGGTTAAATTTACAGAAGCTCCATTACAAATTGTAGTTTGAGAAGCTGCTAAAGTAACATTTGGAACAGCACACGCTGCTATAATGTTAATACAATAATCTTCGGTTTCACCCCAAGTATAAGTGGCACATTCTGCCGTTGCAGTGCCATTTTCAACTGCAATTACTCTCATTCGGGTTGTACCTAAAGATGCGGTAGCAGGAACTGTTAATACTGTACTAACTAATGTTCCGACGATAGCAAAAGTAGTTGTTGGAGAAACAAAAACCTGCTCACCTGGATCTGAGAATGAACCATTTTGATTAAAATCCATATATGCGGTAACGCCTCCTGAATAAGCAAAAGTGCCGCATTGACCAACTGTTACATCTAATGTATAACTTGAATTAACTGCAAGATTTGGAGCGGAAATGATACCTGCGTAATTTGAATAAATACTTAATGTTGACGTTGGACCGCCAGTTTGAGAGCAGTTTGAAGTGTTATTTAAAGTTCCAATGCTTACATTAAAAATTTCCTCATCACCCGTAAGTGAAGCACCAGAAGCACAATACGAAGCGCACTGGCAAGAACTGCCTCCAACTAATATTTGAACCGGAGTTGCAGTTGTACTAACAGGACCATTTGTACAAGTAATCACACATTGGTACCAAGTTGCAGAAGCTATATTTGTTGCAGAATAACTACTTAATGTTGCGCCTGCAACAGAGGTGTAAGGCCCTACAGAACTAGTAGCTGTTGCCCATTGGTAGGTTAATCCACCAACAGTATAAGAGGTTGCTAAACTTAAATTAGCCGAACCATTAGGACAAACATTTGTTGCTGAAGCAACTGCAGAATTTGCTCCGGGAGCTCCGGCACAAGGAGAAGCTGAAACAATATTTACACAATAATCTTCGGTTTCACCCCAAGTATAAGTGGCACACTCACCTGTTCCAACATTTCCTTCTGCTGCAATTACTCTCATGCGGGTAATACCCGGAGTTGCAGAGGCAGGAATAGTAATAACACCTGTTACTGTTGTACCCGTAACGGCAAATAAAGTGCTAACAGAAGCATAAACTTGCTCACCCGGATCAGAGAAAAGACCATTTTGATTGTAATCAATATAAACAGTTACTCCTCCACTATAAGCAAAAGCATTACATTGTCCTACTGTTACATTTAAAGTGTATGTTGCTGCACCAATTAAATTTGGAGCGGCAAGGATACCTGTGTAATTAGAATAACGATTTAATATTGAACCCGGACCACCAGTTTGAGAACAGTTTGAGGTGTTATTTAAGGTGCCTAAATTTACATTAAAGATCTCATCATCTGCCGTCGAAGTTGCTCCGGATGCACAATAAGCAGCACACTGACAAGGATTACCACTAACCACGATCTGCACTGGAGTTGCAGTGGTACTTGCTGGTCCGTTTGTGCAAGTAATTACACATTGATACCAAGTGGCTACAGTAATATTTGTTGCAGTGTAGGCAGTTGTTGTTGCGCCAGAAATTGCAGAGTAAGGCCCTAAAGAACTAGTGGCTGCACTCCATTGGTATGTTAAACCACCAACGGTATAAGTATTTGCCAAACTTAATGTAGCGGTTCCATTTGGACAAACATTTGTTAAACTAGTAACGGCAGAATTAGCTCCGGGTGCACCAGCACATCCAGTTGCAGCAGCAATCGTAACTACATAATCTTCTGTTTCACCTGAACCGAAATTAGTGCACGGATCTGTTGGGCCATTTGTATTTCCTGCTCCTCTTGAACGTATGCGCATTCCTGTTTGACCTAAACTCGCAGTTAATGGAATATTAACCAATACCACTGTTGGAACGTTTGCCACAGAAGTTAAACAAATTTGAGTATGCTCAGTTGGGTCATAAATTCCATTTTGATTATAATCGATCCAAACCGACTCAATATTATTAGCCGTTGTTGTAACACTTAATGAATAAGAAACGCCTGCACTTAAGGTAGCAGTTGTTGAAGCACTTGGAGGAAACTGGCTATATGTGCCATTTGTTGGAGTAGTAGTACATGTTGAGTTGTTATTAAATAAAGTTCCTAGAATAGAAACATTGGTAATGTTATCGCCAGTACATCCACTTCCACCTAAACTCGTTACACAATAACATAAACTTGGAGGGTTGTTAGGATTTACTGAAGTTACAGCCGTTGTAGCACTTAAAGCCGAGTTGGTACAGGTAACCACTAAACGGTAATAAGTTAAAGTAGTTAATGATGCTGTAGTTAAAACTTGAGTATTAAATCCTGAACCAACAATAACATTTGCCCAAGGTCCAATAGCTGCAGGTGCTTGTTGCCACTGATAAACTATTCCTGTAAAAGGATTTGATCCTACGTTTGAGATAACCACCGATGTATTTGGACAAACTGTTGATGACGGAGAAACTGTTCCGGCAACCGGTGTTCCTGTACAATTATTTGGAGGAGTCCAACGATAAATTTGACCACTATTAGGAGCCAAAGTAGAAGAGATAATTCCACTAGCTGAGTTAACTAACCCTGCAGTTGAGGCATTATAAGCGCCAGGAGCAACTATCGAACGATTATTAAAATCGGCGTTTGTTGTTCCTCTTAATCCAATTTCGCCTGTAAATGAGTTTAAACTGTTTGTACCACAATTACCATATATAACTTCTATAATATTTGTAGTTTGATATAATTTGATCTGTGTATTTAAGTAATCATCTAGTCCTGTGCTAGAATTAGACCATCTTCCGTAGCGACGCCATTGGATCGTAAACACTTGGTTTGGTGAAACGCCAGATAACTGATAAGAAATATAACCCTTAGTGAAAACGCTAGTTCCCGCAGCTGTAGCCGGAGCAGAAATAGTCATATTGCCGGCGCTAATTGCTGTTACCGAAGCATTTAAAGGAATGCCAGTGCCTGAAATAGTGTCACCTACCACAAAATAATTTGACGCAGCAGGATAAGTAAGATTAATCACATTACTGCCGCCTGTAACTGTGCAAGATTGGTAAGGCCCAAGCTGTAAATCACGGCTAAAAAAAGAGATCACATTACTTGCACTTCCTGTGCTAATAGGTGTATATGAGCTAAATGGCGTTACGGTTCCCATGCAGATCCAACCATTAACATTTAATGCTATGGAGCTGTAGGTGTTTCCATTAAAATTGAAATTAAATCCAATTGGAACGTTATTGTAAACATTATCATCCTGATTACCAATAGCAATTGCCGTTGTAGTTGGACCACTGATCGGAATTTGATTATAAGTTCCACTAACATGACTAAAGCCATAAGCTGAAACCTGAGCATTACCTTTTAATCCAAAAAAGATCAACGATAAGCCTAAGATTGATTTGAAAATTTTACTCATTTTTTTATTTTAATAAATTATTAATCTAGTTCAATAGATAAAACTGATACTTAGGGCAAAATAACGAAATTTTCCTATAACCATTTAGGAAAAATATGAACAATTGAAAAATTTAACATTATTTTTTCTAACATTCGTGTGATCTGAATATTAATTTTTAATTATCATTAACATTTCTTGTTTAGCAAAAATAGGTGGTTATAAGGGGTCAACAATTAAGAATTTAAGACAGATTGATGGGGGATTCAAATAAAAAAACAAATACACAACTACTTCAAAAAATAAACGGGGTGCGCCTCGTTATATCTTCTAATGTATCTAAAAATTTGTTCCTTTTGCTTTTTATTACTTAGTTTTTTAAACTCGTCATATAATCCTTTATCTCTGGCTAACAATAACTCCGCTTGGTCCATTTTAAATTCAGTAATAACGCCATCATAAAAATTTATTAAAAACTCACGCACTTCTTGCCGCCTACCACTTGGCCCTGATCCAGGACCAAACATTGGATCATAAAACCCAACACCAACAATTTCTAAAGTGGCAACTAAATAACAAATTGATCCAAAAACAGGAACGCGGTAAAAACTACCTTTATAATTTATGTATAACGTTTTATTTTGAACAAAACCCCAAACAAATCTAGTTTCTACTGTATTTGATTTTTGGTCTTTAGAAAAACTGAATTTTTCTTTCTCTACTATTTTGCCAATAAAATCCAATTGATCTTTATTTCCGGTGGAAACAATATTTTCTTTTAAAATGGCCTTGTTGTATCTAAAATTAGTGTAGGATACATAGATTCCATCAGGAACATCTAAAAATGCAGGCACTAACGCGCTATCATTTTGGCTATATGAATTTACGGTAAGAAAAAAACAGAATAATATTAAAAGTAATTTACTTTTCACCAAAACAAATGTCGTGTTTTTTCGTTAATTTTATTCAAAATAACATTAAAATGAGATATATATCCCTATTTCTACTATTAATAACTACTTCGTTTTTATTTTCTCAAAATAATGCGCTTAAAACAAGACTTAGCAGCGGGGATAATAATTCGCATACGATTTTAGTTCAAGGCGATATTTCAAAATTGATCGCTTCTCAAAAAGATAATAATTATAAATTTAATTATGCTTCAGGAAACATCGCTTCCATTTCGTGTGATTTAAATACACTTTCCCAACTTATTGAGAAAAAAATTATTTCTTACGCCGAGTTTATTGAACCAAGAAAAACCTTAACGAATGATACGATGATCGTTAAGAATAGAATAAAGGCTGTAAAACTTGGCACAGCTCCCTTACCAATGGCCTACGATGGAACCGGTATAGTTGTCGGCATTATTGATTCCGGAACTGATTTTGCCCACCCGGATTTTAAAGATGCTTTTGGGAATTCAAGAATTAAATTTTTATGGGACCAGGTGCCCCTTGCCGGTTCAACAGTTCCGCAACCTTATAATTATGGAATCGAGTGGACAGATACTCAAATAAACGCCAATCAATGTACGCATAGCGACTTACCTCATTTTGGGCACGGCACACATGTTTCTGGTATTGCAACCGGAAATGGTTTGGCAAACGGTACACATCATGGCGTTGCCTCAAAAGCAGATATTGTAGTGGTGGCTTTAGATTTTAATAAAACAGGGCCAACCATTGCCGATGCAGTACAATATATTTTTAGTAAAGCTACTTTACTTGGAAAACCTTGTGTGATAAATGCCAGTGTAGGCGATTATTATGGTAGCCATGACGGCACTGACCTTGAAGCAAAATTAATTGAGACAATGGTTCAGAATGTTCCGGGCAGAGTAATGGTGGCAGCTGCTGGAAATGCAGGAAATATTAAACACCACGTTAAAACACAACCACCATTAAATGATACAAGTTTTACATGGATAAAAAAAAATAATTCAACACTTGAATACTGGTGTTATGCAGATACAAACAACATAAAAAATGTACAAATTAGTGTAGGAGCAAATAGGAATAACAATTTTAATTTAGGGAGGATCGGTTTTAAAAATTATAATTATGGATTAACATCCATTAAAAGCGATACCCTAAGATATAATGGCAATCAAATAGGAATAATAAAAACCTCAGCAAGCATTAATCCTTATGGCGTTTATGAATTATATATTAAAATACTTGCCGACACCCTAAATTTAAAATGGCGTATAGAAAGTAAAGGTGTAGGAATGCACGATGCGTGGAATTTTGATTTTATTTCAAGCGGATTACCATCTTCATTAAGTTACCCGTGGATTACAAAATATGTAATGCCGGATTTTAATAGCACCATTGTATCTAGTTTTCAATGTTTAAATGATGTAATAACCGTTGCAAATTATGTTAACATAAATAACTATTATGATGTTACCGGAACCTTGCAAAGTTGGGCGGCATTAAACCCCGGCGAAAATGTAAATAACTTAGCAGCCAGCAGCAGTTGGGGGCCAACACGTGACAATAAACAAAAACCTGACATTGCCGCAACCGGCGCAGGAGTATTTAGTGCTATTGCATTAGGAATGCAAGCTAATTTAATTGCAAATGCTCCGCAAGTTATCGCTCAAGGCAGTATGCATATTCAAGGCGGAGGCACATCGGCAGCTTCACCGGTTGTTGCAGGATTGGCAGCATTATACTTGCAAAAAAACCCTACGTCAACGAGCATGCAAGTTAAAAATGCCATTACCAATTGTGCCTATTTTGATTCGTATACCGGAACAAACCTGCCAAATTACAGATGGGGATACGGAAAATTAGATGGCTTTGCTGCCATGACCTGCATTGTAACAGACGTTAAGCAAAACAACTTAAATACAAATACAATTAGCTACTTTCCTAACCCATTTAAGGATAGTGTGAGATTTAATTTTAATAAAACTTTAACAGGTAAAATTTATATTTATTCGGTTGATGGCAAACTAATTTATGAAGACATTTTAAATGGCGGATCATACGAATTAACATCAGAAAAACTTAACGAAAAAACGAATGGATTGCTATTTGTAAAGATTGTAACTGAAACAGAAACGAATTCTTTCAAATTAATTCGTTCTAATTAATCTATGCGCCTGCCAAATAACTCTCTTTCTGCACTTATTGCTTTTTACCATTCAGAATTAAAATCTATTTATGAAAGCTCTGAAATTGATGCCATAGTGGAACTTGTTCTTGAACATTATTTAAAATATTCAAAAACAGATATTATCGTTAAAAGAAATGAGAACATTAATCAAAGTGACCTTTTAAAATTATATTTCTGTTGTAAAGAATTAAAAAACAACACCCCTATTCAATATGTTTTAAAGGAAGCTTGGTTTTACAATTTGAAATTTTACGTAAACCAACATGTTCTTATTCCGAGGCCAGAAACCGAAGAGCTAGTAGATATTATCTTAAAAGAAAATAAAGAGGCTTTATCCTTTTTAGACATTGGCACTGGCAGTGGATGCATACCAATTGCGATTAAAAATACTAATAATAAAAGTAACGTTTATGCGTGTGATATAAGTGCGGACGCGCTATTGGTAGCGAAAAAAAATTCAGAGTTAAATAAAACACCGGTAACTTTTATAGAACTAGACATACTAAATAACAAAGAAGTGGAAGAAAGAATAACATCCACTTTTGATGTTATAATCAGCAATCCTCCTTACATAAAATTTGATGAGAAAAATTTATTAAGTGACCATGTTATAAATAACGAACCTCACTTGGCACTTTTTGTAAATGGCACAGACGATATTTTATTCTACAAAATGATCATTGATCTTTGTAGGCAAAAATTAAACGCCACCGGAAAATTATATTTTGAATTAAATCCACTTACTGCAGGTGATGTTTTGCTTTATGCAAATAATAGCAAACTTTTTAAACACGTAGAGTTGATCAAAGATATGAGTGGGAAAATGAGATTTTTAAGGGCTCAAAAAAATTAATTTTCTTTTAATCCCCTACCCGTTTTTTCAATTTTATTATCGCGTTTTAACTCTGCAATAATTTTATCTAATACACCATTCACAAATACTTTACTATTCGGCGTGCTGTATTCTTTACTGATATCAATATATTCGTTTAACGAAGCTTTAACCGGTACATTTGGAATATACATGATCTCTGCTAATGCCATTTCCATTAACAACATATCCATATTAGCAATACGCTCAACATCCCAGTTTTGGGTATGACGTCCTATTAACTCTTCAAATTCCTGACGGTAAATAATAGTTTTTTTAAAAAGAAGACTCATAAATTCCGTATCATCTTTTTCATCTTTTAAAAGTGATATTAATTTAAACTCACCATTAAACTCTTCAAAATTTCTGATAACAGAATTAAAAGCAACAAAGGTATCATCTGCCCAATGCATATTTTTTTCTTCGAACAATGAAATTAAAACATCGTTTTCGCTTAAGTGTTCAGTAATCATTGAAATAACAAAATCTCTGTCTTCTACTATACTTGGCGCAGTTGACTCCATGTAAGTTTTATAAGCTTCTCCATTTCGGATCTCAACAAATAATTTACGCACAATATCAAAATCATTTTGCCACGAAATTTTGCGTTTTTCTAAATGGGCCTTTAATTCCGGACTCTCTGAAATACCGATTAATAATGTGTTTTTTACAAATTTTAAATTTGGATCGAGATCGGCAGAATTTGGTAAACGCTTATTTTTATTCTCATCCATCATCACTAATGCTACATGATGAATATCGCTAACCAAACCTAAAATAGATAAATACAGTTCAAAAACCTTATCCAGGCTTTTAAACATTTCTCTCTCAAATGCAGCCATATCCGCTTTTTCGTGTTGAAAAAACGAGTACAACGATTGCATTACTTTTATTCTTAAAAACCTTCTATTTAACATTTTTATATTTTAGATCTGTAATTATAAATTTAAGATTTGAAACTTTTTACTTCTAAAATCTAAATTCTTGTTTCTTAAATTTATAGCACTGCATTTATACGAGCAATTGCTTCAATGCGTTGCTCACCCAATTTATTTGCAGCCTGATAAGTAGGAATATTTTCCTTTTTAGCTAACTGAAATAAATTATAAGTTGTATCGTAAATTTTTTCTGCATGAGCAAGCGCTCTCTCTCTATTGTATCCCTCTAATTCGTAATACACATTAATAATTCCACCTGCATTTACAACAAAATCCGGAGCATATAAAATTCCGCTTTTTGCAACTAAAAGTCCGTGAACATTTTCATCGGCTAATTGATTGTTAGCGGCGCCACAAATGATCTTACATTTTAATCTGCTTAAAGTATCATTATTTACAGTTGCTCCAAGCGCACATGGTGCATAAACATCAATATCCAGATCAAACATTTTGTCGGCAGCAACCACCTCAACTTTATATTTATCAGCAACTGCTTTTAAACGCTCCTGGCTAATATCATTAATATAAACAGTGGCACCTTCTTTAGTTAAATGACTTACTAATACTTCTCCAACATGTCCTATCCCTTGCACTAAAACTTTTTTACCACTTAAACTATCATTTCCCCAAACTTCTTTAGCGCTTGCTTTCATACTTACGTAAACACCATAAGCAGTTACAGGACTAGGGTCTCCGCTACCACCCATATTTTCAGGTAAACCACTTACGTGATCGGTCTCCATTTTAATGATCTCCATGTCGCGACTGGTCATGGCAACATCTTCGGCAGTAATATATTTACCACCTAAGCTATTTACAAACTTTCCAAAACGACGAAGTAACGCTTCACTTTTAATATTTTTAGCATCGCCAATAATTACTGCTTTACCGCCACCAAGGTTTAAACCTGCAACAGATGACTTATAAGTCATACCGCGAGACAATCTTAACACATCGGTTAACGCTTCCATTTCATTGGCATAATTCCACATACGTGTTCCGCCTAAAGAAGGCCCAAGCACAGTGTTGTGTATTGCTATAATTGCTTTTAACCCTGTAGCATTATCATTACAAAATAAAATTTGCTCATGATTATGAAGGCTCATTTGGCCAATAACCGGATCTTTAGAAAGATCGGAGTTTTTTAAAGTTGTGACTTCCATAATATTTTTTGGTTGAAGTGCGGCAAAGTTATAGTATTTTTTGGTATTTCAAGCAAAACAAATGGCTATTTATGGTGTTATAAATAATTAAAAATTACCTTTGTTTGGTGAAACATCTTAAAGCAATAAACCATTATTTTCTAAAATATAAATGGCACTTTTTGGGTGGTATTTTATTTGTTGCGCTTTCTACCATATTTGGCACCTATCAGGGTGTAATTGTAAGAAATGGTACCAATCAAATAATTGAAGTGTTTAAAAAGAATCAAGCCGCCGAATCAGGAGTATTTATTACTTACGGCTTAACAATTATTGGCCTTGCCTTAACAAGCGGATTATTTATGTTCCTGATGCGCCAAACCATTATTGTAATGAGCAGGCACATTGAATATGATCAAAAAAATGAAATATATAGCCACTATCAAGAATTAGACGCATCCTTTTATAAACAGAATACAACCGGCGATCTAATGAATAGAATAAGTGAAGATGTTGGTAAGGTGAGGATGTATAGCGGTCCGGCCATTATGTATTTGGCTAATACAGTGGTTACAACCGTTACCGTTTTGATCTTTATGCTTAGTGTAAATGTGCCACTAACTTTAATTGTTTTTTTGCCACTCCCCCTTCTTTCCTACCTTATTTATCGTGTTTCGGATATGATAAATAAACAAAGCGGAAAAGTGCAGCAAGAACTTGGAAATTTAACTACCCAGGCACAGGAAACTTTTAGTGCAATTAGGGTTATAAAAGCTTATGCGCGCGAAACATATTTTACCGAAAAGATGCAGGAGAAAAATGAAGTGTATAAAAAAACAGCACTAAAATTAGCAACCATCGAATCGTTTTTTGGGCCGGCAATGGTTTTAATGATAGGCTTAAGTGTTTTAATAACCGTTTGGTACGGTGGTAAATTAACAATACAAGGTAAAATCGAACCCGGAAATGTAACTGAATTTATTTTTTATGTATTTAGATTAACCTGGCCTTTTGCCTCCTTAGGTTGGGTAACTTCATTAATACAACGTGCTTCGGCATCGCAGGAAAGAATAAACGAATTTTTAAATACCAAACCTGCAATAATTAATCCAAACGAAGAAACTTATTTGATAAAAGGAGAAATAGAATTTAAAAATGTAAATTTTAGATATCCCGAAAATAACATTGAAGCAATAAAAAACATTTCGTTCAAACTAAAAGCAGGTCAAACCCTTGGCATTACAGGCAAAGTAGGCAGTGGAAAGTCAAGCATCTTAAATCTTATCACAAGGCAGTATGATGTAACAAGCGGAGAGATTTTGATCGATCACAAAAACATCAAACAACATAATTTACATTTACTCCGCAAAAATATGGGGGTTGTTCCTCAAGAAGTTTTTTTATTTAGCGATACCATTGCAAATAATATTTTATTTGGTAGCTCAAATAAAAATACAGGAAAAGAAATAATAGAGTTTGCCGCTAAGCAAGCCCAAGTGCATAATAATATTTTAACCTTTCCTGAAAAATATGAAACTGTTGTAGGTGAACGCGGGGTTACATTAAGCGGCGGTCAAAAACAACGAATTTCAATTGCCCGGGCATTGATTAATAAACCACAACTGTTATTTTTTGATGATTGCTTAAGCGCTGTAGATACTGAAACCGAAGAGCAAATTTTAAATAATTTAAAACAAGAAATGGCCAACAAAACTGCCATTATTGTTAGTCATCGCATTTCGAGTTTAAAAAATGCCGATCTGATTTTGTATTTAAAAGCCGGCGAAATTATTGAAATGGGAACGCATGAAGAGCTTATTGCCTTAAAAGGAAGTTATTTCCAATTACATCAAATGCAAAGCAATTAATTCTTATCTTAGCTAATATAAAAGAGATATCAATGAAGACAAACTATTTTCTACTTCTTTTAATAGTAATTGTTTTTTCTTGCAAGAAAAAAGACACTACGCCGCAAGGCGACAATGAAGTTTGGCTTTTATACAAACGCTTTAATCCAACTTTTATTGATATCACCAGAGGGACTACTTTAACCTTTATTAATAAAGATAATTCAAACCACACGGTAACTCATAACGGAAGATTATTTGCCAGCGGAAAAATGAAAACAGGCGACAAATTCGAATACACTTTTGCAGATTCTGCCGATTATAC
The DNA here is from genome assembly GCA_040382975.1 of Flavobacteriales bacterium. Taxonomy (GTDB): domain Bacteria; phylum Bacteroidota; class Bacteroidia; order B-17B0; family Aurantibacillaceae; genus Aurantibacillus. The sequence goes on along the minus strand of JBEIEI010000019.1, from coordinate 6,434 downwards.
CGTTTACTGCAATTACCACCCGGATAATTTACAAGAGCAAGTTTATATTCGAGTTAAATAATAGATCTAATGATCAATCTTTCACTATTCTTTTAGTACTATTAGTATTATTAGTTGATAGTTTTAAAATATAAATTCCTTTAGGCAATTCAGCTAGATCAATTTTTAATTTACCATCATTATAATTAGATACTACAGTTATTGGTTTCCCTAATAAAGAATAAATCTGTACTTGAAAATCAGTTTCATTTAACCCCTCAACAAACAGTATATCCTCAATTGGATTTGGATAAACGATCATGTTCTTTGTATCATCACCATCTTTGAGATCAGTAGGAGCGCACACTAAATTTCCTAACTGCTGCTTGCTAAATATTACTTGTGATAAATTTAAACTGTCCATAAAACGAGGCCCTTCAGAACAAATGCCTTTTAAATTAAAATCTAAAAAAGGATTTACAAAATTCATATATAACTTTTGTGCCGTTAAATTACTTATTGTATTTGGGCAATTGCTGGTATTTTGACCAAATGAACAATTAAAATTTGTACCGTTTCCAAAATCACAATGTGTTAAATTCTTTATTGTTATTTGAAACTTTTTTGTTGAAGCTGTACTATCCCACATTTTATTTTGATTTGTATTTGCAGGAGCAACACAATCTGATTGACCTCCTATAATTAAAGTGGGCACTGTTACTTGTTTTGCCGCTTGACTCGAAGTTGGATTAGTTTGTGCCGCTGCAAAATTAAATAAACAAGTTAGGCTTGGGTTATTTTTAGCTGCAAGAAAAGAAGAGCCCCCGCCCATTGAATGCCCGGCTAAAGCGAGTTTTTGGATGACCTTTCCAACAAATATCGGTGCTAATGTATTGGTTGTATTTAATAGCATAGTTTTATTACCAACCAAAGCTAGATCCAAACCAAAATCAGAATGGCTTGGACTAAAACCGCCCTCTGTGCGCGGTAGAGCAACAATATAGCCTCTTTTAGAAAGTTCGGAATAAATATTATCGTAACTATTCCAATCCATCACAAAACCATGACCAATTACAACCACAGGAAAAGAACCAGTTGCCACCGCAACATTAGAACCCGCAATTGTTGCAGGATAATAAATTTCTGTTTGGATCTGTCTACCCGGCCCACCGCCACTACCAAAACCACCGGTTCTGGTTGCATCATTAAAAGTTACGGTAATTGTACCTGTTTGAAATGTTTGGCTAAAAACAGAAAAGCATAATAAAGTTGCAATTATTAGAAATAAATTTTTTTTCATTTTCAAGAGTTATTTCTGTCAAAAATAATCTCCTAAATATGAATTTTATTAAAAAAAGTAGAGTCGGCAGATTTTTAATTCTAAATCAACATAAACTCAGGATAGAAGGTAATTCAAAGGAATTTTTCAATTGCTTTTGGCAAGTATTCATACTCTAATGCCTGAATTTTTTTTGCCAATAGTTCCGGAGTATCTGTAGATTCTATGATACATTTAACCTGAAGGATCACCTCTCCTTTATCATATTCCTCATTAACAAAATGAATGGTAATTCCACTTTCTATTTCTTTATTCTCAATTACCGCTTTATGAACATTCATTCCGTACATGCCTTTACCGCCATAACTAGGCAGCAAAGAAGGATGTATGTTAATTATTTTGTTTGGAAATGCCTTTATAAAAGCTTCCGGTATTTTTACTAAAAATCCTGCTAAAATTATCAGATCAATTTTTTCAACTTTTAAAAACTCAATAAACTTGTCGGTATAATTTTCTAAGGCTGCTTTACTAATTATTTGTACATTTTTCTTGTGATTCTCTGCCCTTGCAATAACCCCGGCATTGTCTTTATTGGTTACAACCAGTTTTATTTTAATTCGCGGATCGTTTGCAAAGTAATTGAACAAATTTTCGGCATTAGTACCTTCTCCACTGGCAAATATGGCTGCATTAATCATTAGCGCAAAATTAACAAACATTTACGATTAACTATTGTAGAAAGTAAATTTATAAATTGTCAAAATCCATCTGTATTTCTTACTTTTACTTCCTATGATCTTAAACTTTATAAACTGGAATCCTTCACCTGAGATCTTCACAATTCCGGGAATTGATTGGCCTGTGCGCTGGTACGGATTAATGTGGGCATTGGCTTTTATTGCCAGTCACTTTTTTATGAACCGAATTTTTAAAGCAGAAAAGCGCTCCGAAAAAGCTTTAGACACTTTAACCCTATACATAATTTTAGGCACTGTGCTTGGCGCGCGTTTGGGTCACTGTTTGTTTTACGGACCCTGGTTTGATGAAGAGTTGGCTAATGGAGCAATAATTGAAGGTTATTTATCGCACCCCTTAAATATTTTAAAAGTATACGAGGGCGGTTTGGCCAGCCATGGTGGTGCATTGGGTATTTTAACGGCCATGATCTTATATTGCAGAAAAGAAAAAGAAAGTTGGATCTGGTTATTTGACAGATTGGTTGTTGTGGTGCCTTTAGCAGCTATGTGTATTCGTTTAGGTAATTTAATTAATAGCGAAATTATAGGTAAAGTAACCGATGTGCCTTGGGCATTTATTTTTGTTCAGGAGGACAATTTGCCTCGTCACCCGGCGCAATTATACGAGGCAATATTTTGTTTCTTCTTATTTATTTTAATGTACTGGCTTTGGAAAAACAAACGCGATAAAGTTGGCCCCGGTTTTATGTTTGGTGTTTTATGTGTTTTACTTTTTACCGAACGTTTTTTTGATGAGTTCTTAAAAGAAAATCAGGCAGATTTTGAAGGCTCCATGGCGCTCAATATGGGCCAGTGGCTTAGTATTCCCTTTGTTTTAATTGGAGCGTTTATGATATGGCGCTCGTTTAAAATAAAAGCTAAGCAAATTTCTGAAGAAGTTCCTACCTCTTAAAAAAAAAGCAAGACCAAAATGGCCTTGCTTTTTTTAAAAACATAATTTTACTTTTTTACAATTACATTCTAATAGTTTGTTTTCTATCCGGACCAACCGATACAATTGAAATTTTTGTATTAACTGCTTTTTCGATATAACTCACGTAATCCATTAATTCTTTTGGAAGGTCGCTTTTATTTTCAATGGCAGTAAGATCCTGATTCCAACCTTTTAAAGTAGTCGTAATCGGTTTAATATAATTAGGATCGATATTGTATGGTAAATAATCAATTACCTGTCCGTTATAATTATAATGTGTGCACACTTCAATGGTTTCAAAGCCGCTAAGAATATCAGCTTTCATCATCATTAATTCAGTTACACCATTTACCATTACAGCATATTTTAATGCAGGAATATCTAACCAACCGGTACGGCGTGGTCTTCCTGTTGTAGCACCAAATTCTCTACCAACCTTACGGATATTTTCTCCAATTTCATTATCTAATTCAGTTGGAAAAGGTCCGCTGCCAACACGTGTACAATAGGCTTTAAAAATTCCAATAACGTTACCAATTTTGTTTGGAGCAATCCCTAAACCGTTACAAGCACCTGCACAAATTGTGTTACTGCTGGTTACAAACGGATACGATCCAAAATCAATATCTAATAAACTTCCTTGAGCACCCTCTGCTAAAACACGTTTACCGGAAACCATTGCGGTATTTAAATAATGTTCGGTATCAACAAACTGTAATTCTTTTAACGACTCAATAGCTTCGAACCAAGCCGGCTCAAACTCTTGTAAATTGTACTCAAAATTATAGAAGGATAATAATTGTTTATGTTTTTCAACTAACGTATTATATTTTTCTCTGAATTCATTAGTTTCAATATCACCAATACGCAAACCGTTCCTTCCGGTTTTATCCATGTAGGTTGGTCCAATACCTTTTAAAGTAGAACCGATCTTATTTTTTCCTTTAGCTGCTTCGCTTGCTGCATCAATTAAACGATGTGTAGGTAAAATTAAATGCGCACGTTTACTGATCAATAATTTAGGTCTAAAATCAACGCCTAATTTTGTTAATGCATCTAATTCCTTTTTAAAAATTACAGGATCTATAACAACACCATTACCAACTATATTAATAGCGGTTGGATGAAAAATTCCGCTTGGAATAGTATGCAGCACGTGCTTAATCCCGTTAAACTCTAACGTGTGTCCGGCGTTTGGTCCGCCTTGAAAACGGGCAATAATATCATAATCAGGAGTTAAAACATCAACTATTTTACCTTTCCCTTCGTCACCCCATTGCAATCCTAAAAGTACATCTGCTTTCATATCTTTATATTAAAGGGCAAATTTAATTTAAAAGCAAAAGTCAAAACCTCTTTTTAATAACTTTTTAAAAGTATAATTATTTGTTTTTAGTGAACAAAACTGACTGTTGTCTTTTTTTTGCAAGCAAGAAATATGTAAATTTAGGGCAATGCAAAAAATTACGATAGCTATTGATGGATACAGCAGTTGCGGCAAAAGCACCCTTGCAAAAGCGCTGGCTCACAAACTTAATTATAGTTATATTGATACGGGTGCTATGTACCGCGCAGTTACTGTTTATGCTTTACGCAATGGTATTATTGATGGGAACAATAACATTAACTTAGAAAAATTAATTGCTTCGCTAGATAATATTGAAGTAACTTTTGTTTTTAATCCACAAACCCACATTTCTGATACCTATTTAAATAGAGAAAATGTTGAGCGTGAGATAAGAACCATGCAGGTGAGCGGGCTTGTAAGCAAAATAAGTTCTATAAAAGAAGTTCGCGAAAAAATGGTTGCTTTGCAACGCAAAATGGGAAAAAGTAAAGGGGTTATTTTAGATGGTAGAGATATTGGCACCAATGTTTTTCCGAAAGCAGAATTAAAATTATTTATGACCGCCGATAATGATGTACGTGCGCATCGCAGACTAACCGAATACAGCAGTAAAGGGCAGTATTTTACTTTAGAAGAAGTAAAGCACAGTTTATTAGAGCGCGATACGGAAGATATTAATAGAAAAGAAAATCCTTTAATTAAAGCAGACGACGCCATTATTTTAGATAACAGTGACATAAGCCGCGAAGAACAATTAGAATTTGTTTTAAAGTTAATTGCCGATCTGCAATTCATTTCCCGCGAAGAACAATCACAACATTAATTTCCAAAAAATATTTCTTGAATGTATTTTGCCAGATTAATTACGTCAAGAAAAATAAAAAAAGTACTTATTAAACAAATTGCATGTAATAATTGATCAAAGCCAATCATTACAAAAAAGAAACGCATATTCTTTTGTTCCCAAAAACGTGAGGTGATCTTAGAGGTAAAAAAATCAACTACAAAGTGTAAGATCACATTTGTGATCCACCAATAAAAACCAAATAAAAAATTGTGGTAATACCTTCCTAAAAACACCAAACTAATTAGCGAAACTAAAGCATATACACCTACATGTATACTCAGCCATTTAATACTTTTACTTTTGCCTGTTGCCATTTTAGAAGATTGGAAAACAAAATCTCCAAAAAAATGAACAACAAATATTAGTAAAAGTGTTATCACTAAACAGAAACGTTATTATCTCTTAATGCATCGTTAAGAGAAGTTTTTAGATCAGTACTTTCTTTACGTTTACCTATTATTAATGCACAAGGTACTTGATAGTCGCCCGCAGGAAATGTTTTTGTATAACTTCCCGGAATAACCACGCTGCGTTCTGGAACATAACCCTTTGTTTCAACCGGCGAACTGCCCGTAACATCAATTATTTTGGTAGACATGGTTAAAACCACATTTGCGCCCAACACTGCTTCCTTGCCCACTCTCACACCTTCAACCACAATACTTCTTGAACCTAAAAAACAATTATCTTCTATAATAACCGGCGCAGCCTGCACAGGCTCTAATACGCCGCCAATACCAACACCACCGCTTAAATGCACATTTTTACCTATTTGAGCGCAACTACCAACGGTAGCCCAGGTATCCACCATGGTTCCGCTATCAACGTAAGCACCAATATTTACATAACTTGGCATCATTATTACGCCACTCGCTAAAAATGATCCGTAACGAGCCACTGCAGGGGGCACAACACGTACGCCTAATTGCTCGTAGCCGGTTTTTAACGACATTTTATCATTAAATTCAAAAGGACCAACCTCTATAACATGCATTTTACGCGTAGGAAAATACATAATAACCGCTTTTTTAACCCAGTCGTTAATCTGCCATGTTCCGTCCGCTTTTTGCTCAGCAACACGCAAAGAGCCTTTATCTAATAATTCAATAACCTCATTAATAGTGTTTAATGTAGCTTTTTCTTTTACCAACTCGCGGTTTAGCCATGCGGCTTCTATAATTTTCTGCATAATCTTAAATAAATCCTTTGCAAGGTATTAAAAAAATGTATATTTTTGCGAACCGAATTATGGTTATGTAGCTCAACTGGATAGAGCACCTCACTACGGATGAGGAGGTTTGGGGTTCGAC
>JBEIEI010000018.1:0-23022 GCA_040382975.1 Flavobacteriales bacterium | reverse complement strand
ATTATTGGATAAAGAAAAATTATTTGAGTGGTATAATAGCGGCATTAGAACTATCGATCAAATAGGATCGGAACATGATGCTAAAGCTATTATATACAAAATAAAGCAGGCCTATTTTGATAATAAAGCTATTGTAGATAAAGAAAAAATTACTTCCTTTTTATCAAAGATCCAATCGCCAATGACAGCAATGGATATGGAAATGTGGGGTCCTGCAATTCCACAGATCAATGGCACTAAACCATTTGAGCAATTACCTTATTTGGTTTGCTTTTTTGATGGCAAGAAACACTCTAACGTCTTTTTGGAATATGCAAAAGATGACCGTAGACTATTTGCCGAATTATTATTAGAAAATACCAAGGGTTTTGAATCGATATTGGTTTACGATGGAACTATGGAAAAAATGGTAATTAATGGTCTTATTAAACTTTTTGCCGACCTAAAGCCGGGTCTGGAGCACCTTAAAACTAAGTTTATTGATATTTTTGATATATTTTTAGAATTCAGTTATTACCACCCTGCCTTTAAAACCAATTTTTCGTTAAAAACAGTAGCAGGGGTATTATTAGAAGATATTAATTATTCAAAAATAACCTCCGGATTAGAGGCTATGGCTTATTTTGATCAACAACGTTTAGAATCAAACCTGACAGAAAAGGGAATTATAAAGCAAGAATTGATCAATTACTGCCAAACCGATACTTTAGCAACCTACCAATTGGTTGATTTTTTATTGAGTTGCCTTTAGTTCATAAGCAAGCCAATAAAAATCCATTACCTTTTTATCTGAGCTTATCCATTTAAAATCGCAATAAACAAAAAAAAAACCCTCCCGAATTTATCGGAAGGGTTTTTTTAAAGAAATTAATCTTAAAATTATTTCTTTTTACCGCCTTTTAAGTTAGCTAATGAATCAGCAACACGAGCTGAATCAGCTTTAGCTTTTTCAGCAGCAGCAGCAGCTTCAGCAGCAACAGCAGCTTCAGCTTCAGCAGCAGCGATAGAATCTTGCTTAGATTTCTCTACTGCAGCGATTGAATCTTGTTTTAATTTTTCTGCTTTTTCGATTTCTTCTTTAGAAGGACCACAAGCAACAAATGCAACTGACAAAGCAGCTACAGCAACGATTGATAATACTTTTTTCATTTTAGTTTTTTGTTTAAATTTAAATTCAGGTGCAAAACTACAATTTTTTTAATATCAAAAACAAAAAAACAAAAAAAACGTTATTTTTTATTGAAATTTCCTTGCTACGATCTCAATTAAAGCAATTATTTGCCTTAAATTTACACTGATTATGTACAAAATTTTAAAATTCTTTCTTTTTAAGATAAACCCCGAAAGTGCACACCACTTAACGTTTTCGCTCATAAAATTTGTAAAATTTATCCCTGGTTTTGCCTTTTTTGTAAAGAAAAAGTCAATAAATTGTCATCCTTCACTATCTAGGAACATTTTTGGGTTAAATTTCAGAAATCCGGTTGGTTTAGCTGCCGGTTTGGATAAAGATGCGGTTGCTTTTAACGAATTAGGCGATTTTGGCTTCGGTTTTATTGAAATTGGAACAGTAACTCCTAAACCTCAACCCGGGAATGACAAACCCCGTTTGTTTAGGTTGCCCAAAAACGAGGCTTTAATTAATAGAATGGGCTTTAATAACCATGGTGTTATTGAGGCTGCTAAAAAACTAAAAAACAGAAAGGATCCTACATTGATCATTGGAGGAAATATTGGCAAAAATAAGCTAACTCCAAACGAAGAGGCTGTTAACGATTATGTGATCGGATTTAATGAGCTATTTGATGTGGTAGATTATTTTGTAGTAAATGTATCATCACCCAACACTCCTAACTTACGCGAACTGCAAGAAAAAGAACCTTTAACCAATTTATTAAATACATTGCAGCAGCTTAATCTTAAAAAAACAAAACCAAAACCTATTTTACTTAAAATTGCTCCAGACCTCACTAATACGCAGCTTGACGACATTATTGACATTGTAAAATCAACCAATATCGCCGGTGTAATTGCTACCAATACTACTATTAGTCGTGATGGCTTAAGTTACGATAAAAGTGAAATTGAAAAAATTGGTATGGGTGGATTAAGCGGAAAGCCTCTAACTAAAAGAAGTACCGAAGTTATAAAATACCTTAAACAGAAATCAAACAATTCCTTTCCTGTAATTGGTGTGGGGGGTATTCATAGTGCCGATGACGCTATTGAAAAATTAAATGCCGGTGCCGATCTGATACAACTTTACACGGGTTTTATTTACCACGGACCAAAATTAATAAGCGATATAAATAAGAAACTGATAAAATCATGATAAAAATTACCGAATGTCCACGTGATGCCATGCAAGGCATAAAACAAATAATTCCATCAGAATTAAAAGTAAAATACATAAACCAATTATTAAAGGTTGGATTTGATACAATAGATTTTGGCAGTTTTGTTTCGCCAAAAGCCATTCCTCAAATGCACGATACCGCAGAGGTATTAGATAGCCTCGACCTTTCGGCAGGAAACTCAAAATTACTGGCAATAATTGCCAATAAACGTGGAGCAGAAGATGCTATTCAATTTGAAGAGATCTCTTATTTAGGTTTTCCATTCTCCATTTCTGAAACTTTTCAGCAACGTAATACAAATTCGTCTATTCAAGAATCGTTGCAACGTGTTGCAGAAATTCAAAAGTTGTGCACTAGATCAAAGAAAAAATTATTAGTTTACATATCTATGGCTTTTGGCAATCCATACGGCGATGCCTGGAATACCGAAATTACCATTGATTGGTGCAGGAAATTACATAATTTAGGAATAAAAAATCTTGCTTTAGCAGACACCACAGGATCGTCAACACCTGAAAACATCAATGAATTATTCTCATCTCTCATACCTGAATTAAAAACGGTAGAGTTTAGAGCACATTTACATTCTACAAAAGCAAAAGCGCAGGAAAAAATTAACGCTGCTTACCAAAGTGGCTGCAGAAATTTTGACGTGGCAATTCACGGCTTTGGAGGTTGCCCAATGGCAGCAGATGAATTGATAGGTAATTTACCTACAGAAGATCTGGAGGCATTTGCCTTAAAAAACAATATTAATTTAGGTTTAAATACTGTGGAGTTAAATAAAAGTTATGAAAGCAGTTGGGAAATATTTAATAATTATCATTAATTTAAGCCATAAATAAAAACAACCTTGTGGCTAATTTAAAAATCAAAATACTTTTATTGTGTTTAGTTTCTGCTAATTTATCGGCGCAGAAAGAATTTGAAAAATATGGTCCTTTTGGTTGCGTAACCTATACTGATCTAAAAGAAGCCTTAAAAATAGAGACTAAGGTTTATAAACTTGATCTAAGTTATAAAAAATTGGAGCCTAAACTCTACGAGAAACTTTATAAACTAAAAGATCTTCAGGCTTTAAAATTTAGCACCAACGAAATAACCGATTACCCTAAAAATTTTGAAGAGCTTAGCAATCTCGTTTACTTTGCATCCTATAACAACAAGTTAACACAGTTTCCTCCTAATTTAAAGCCCTTTAATAACCTTTATTATTTAGATTTTCAGCACACTAAAATTGATAGTATTCCTGCTCAAATAGCATTTTTAAATAAACTACAATCGTTTAAATTTGGAAATACCGATGATACTTTGAGTTTACCTAATACCCTTGGTTATTTAAAAAACTTAAAAGACTTAAGTATTGAAAATTGCGTGATGGATAGTTTTCCAAAACAACTATTTAAACTAACAGGATTACACTTTTTGAATTTATCAAATACCAACACTCATTATTTAACTAAACATTTTGAGCGCTTTCAAAATCTTGAAGTATTAATTATAGAAAATAACCAATTAAGTCAAATACCCTTTGATATTTATAAGGCCCAAAAATTGCGGTTAATATCGTTTAGGGGTAATAAATTAACCAAAATACCGGATAGTATTTCTCAATTGGAGAATTTAACTTTATTAGATCTTAGAGGAAATTTGATTGAAACAGAAGAAATTGATAAACTCAAAATTCTTTTACCAGGATGTGAAATTAGATTTTAATTTTTTGTCCTAATCTTAAAATGGTGTTTTCTTTTATTTTATTTTTCTTACAAAGGGCTTTAACACTAGTATGATTGCGTTTTGCTATTTTACCCAAACTATCGCCACTTCTAACTCTGTAAATACCGCCTTTAGCAACTCCCGAATACTTTCCTCCTTTTGAACCCGCTCTTGCGTAACCAATATCTCTTTTGTGACGAGAATGTAAAGCTCTTAGATCGTATTTATTTTCAACATCAATTTTTCTTAAAGTAAAGTTATTGGTTTTAAGTTCGCCTTTTTCGTAATCAATAAAATCTTCAGTATCTAAAGCTTGTCCTAAATAGCGAAATTCTAAATGTAAATGACTGCCTCGTGAGCGACCTGTATTTCCACCTAAACCCAATAAAAATCCTGCAGAAATTGTTTGTCCCGGTTCAACTAATAATTTTGATAAGTGGGCATATACTGTTTCTAGGCCATTATTATGCCTAACAATTACACAATTACCATAACCCTGGCAATACTTTGCTAAACGAACCATCCCATCAAAAGCAGAAACAATTTGATCTCCGGTTTCAACGTCAATATCAGTTCCATAATGTGGGCGATATTTTCTCCATCCAAAAACACTGGTTAAACCACCTTTAAAAGGCATCACAAAACCACCGTCACCTTCTTTAACTAGTTGAATAACAACGCTATCCATTTTAAACGACTCGTTAAAATTATATGGATGAGCCATTAAAGTATCCCAACTTGCATATAAATCATGACTTGGAAAAAGGATCTGATTCGTATCAGGTATCTCTTCCTCTTCATCAAAAATATTTTCGGTGTTAATAACAAACTTTGTGGTATCATCGCGCTTAGCCTTACTCTTCTTATCATCTCCTCGCTTCGTCTTATCATCATGATAAGCCAAAGAGGCTGCCTTAACGTTAAAAAACGCAATGCAAGTAATTGATAATATGATGACTAGCTTTTTCACTTTTGATTTAAGTTTTGCAAAGATTAATTTTTTAAGGAGAAAAGCAAACCCTTAGCTCCCCTTTTGGACTGAAAGTTATTAACAATTACGATTATTTTGGATTTTTTATGGGGATTTGATTTATTTTACCATTTTTCACTTTCTAAAAATCAAATTTTAGCTTTTTTTCGGGATTTGAGACTTTCAAACTTTTTTTAGAATTATTTACTTCCACATGCACAATATTCATTTGGTCTCTTAAATGCTCGTACAATAAAGTGTTTTCTATTTCTACTTTTTTAGGGGGGGAACTCTTTTCAAATTCAATATACATCCATATTGCTTCAGCTTCATTCTCGAAACCTACTAATTTAAAAGTAACCGGCTTATCGTTTATCTTGAATTTTAAACGCTCATTTAAATAATCAGAAACTATTTTTGTCGTTTCTAGCTTGTTTTTTACATTGATAAGATCTATTGGTTTTTTGAGCAACTTTTTTAGTGCTGCCTCAAAGTCATTGGTAAAAAGCTTAACAGAACCCTGCATTACCTTATCCTTTTCATTGAATTTTAGATCCACTACTCCTAAATAAAAAGGATGCTTAAAAGCAAACAAAAAAATAATTATTACAAAAACTAAAACTTTTCTCAACTTAATTGTTTAATATAAATTAATATTGCCCTAAATTACTAAAATGAATGAATTTTGGATATGGTTTTCTACCGGCCTTCAACATATTTTATCAATAAGCGGATACGACCATATTTTGTTTGTAACCTTATTGGTATTTACCTATTCCTTTAATAAATGGAGCAGACTCTTTTTACTTATCTCTGCTTTTACAATCGGGCATTCAATTTCTTTAGCTTTAAGTGTAACCAATCATGTGCAACTCCCGCAAGCTTTGGTTGAGTTTTTAATCGGGTTGAGCATATTAATAACTTCTGTTCACCATCTTATTAATTTTAATAAACCTGAAAAAAAAATTCACACTTCTTACTTTTTATTGTTGTGTTTTTCGGATTAATACATGGGCTTGGTTTCTCCTATTTACTTAAGTCTATGTTAAGCAAAGAAGATTCTGTTTTTTTTCCTTTATTGTTCTTTAATTTAGGCTTAGAGGTTGGTCAACTGCTTATAGTGTCGGGAGTTTTAGTACTTTCATTAATACTAGCCTTTGTATTAAAGTGCCCTTATAAACTTTATAAATTTATTATCATTTGTTTTATTGGATTAATTGCCCTAAAAATAACCATTGAAAGATTTATTGATCTGTTTTAATTTGTCTAATGTTTTATCAAACACTTTCATATAAACTATAACAGCCCTTTATCCCCCTAAAAGGGGGTTGCATACATCTAATTAATCTCATAATTTTAACCTGGCCAAATGCCGTATAAACAATATAATTTTTAAATATGTATAATTGGACTAATTTCTTAAAAATGAACAGACTTGTTATTTTTACGCTTGTTATTTTTATTTCTCAATTTTCTTTTTCACAAAACATTAAAAACAACCCGCAATCAAACCATGGTAATAAGTTTGAGCAATTAGGTACCATACTACCTACACCAAACGAATACCGTTCGGCTTCAGGTGCTCCTGGCGGAAAGTATTGGCAGCAGCGCGCAGATTATGATATTGATGTTAAATTAGATGAAAAAAATTTGAGCATTGTAGGTACTGAAACCGTTACCTATCATAATAATTCGCCGGATGCTTTAAATTATATTTGGTTGCAATTAGATGAAAACCAACACGACCCTAAAAACGAAGTAAATTATTTTGACGAGAATAGAGTTACCGAGCCTATTACAGAACAAACTATAAAAGGTTTGCAAACAAAAGAAAATTTAGAGGGTCTGGGCGACAAAATTGATGGTGTAACTGATGAACTTGGTAAAGCTTTAAAGTATACAGTTAATGGCACTATGATGCGTATTGATCTGCCTAAAACCATAGCTGCAAAAAGCAAAACAAAATTTATTGTAAAATGGCATTATAAAATGATCAATCGTTCGCTATATGGTGGCCGTGGGGGTTATGAATATTTTGCTGACGACGGAAATTATTTATTCACCATGGTGCAATGGTATCCGCGGTTGTGTGTATACAGCGATTTTCATGGCTGGCAAAATAAACAATTTACCGGCCGCGGTGAATTTGCCTTAGCTTTTGGAAATTTTAAAGTTAAAATGACAGTGCCTTCAGATCATTTAGTTTGCTCTACAGGCGAATGTCAAAACTACGCACAAGTTTTAACGCCTGCTCAATTAGCAAGATGGCAAAAAGCACAAACAGCTAAAGAGCCCATAGAAATTGGTTTATTGGCAGAGGCTATTGATGCAGAAAAAAATGCTGCAACAGGAGCTGTAAAAACAAAAACGTATATTTTTAAAGCAGACAGTGTACGTGATTTTGCCTGGGGAAGCTCCCGAAAATATATTTGGGATGCCATGCCGGCAGATTGTATGGGCAAAAAAGTTATGTGCATGAGTTTTTATCCTAAAGAGGCTTACGGACTGTACAGAAAATATTCTACTAAGGTTGTTGCGCATACTATTAAAACTTATTCGAAATATACGATCCCCTACCCTTACCCGGTTGCACAAAGTATTGAAGCCGCCAACGGAATGGAATATCCAATGATCTGTTTTAATTTTGGAAGAACTGAAAAAGACGGCACTTATACCGAAGGAACAAAGAATGGTATGATCATGGTGATCATTCATGAAGTTGGTCACAACTTTTTTCCTATGATCATTAATAGCGATGAACGCCAATGGAGTTGGTTAGATGAGGGCTTAAATACGTTTGTTCAATTTTTAACTGAACAAGAGTTTGATTCAAATTATCCTTCTGCCAGAGGACCGGCGCATAAGATGGTTGATTATATGCGCTTACCCAAAAATCAATTAGAGCCAATTATGACCAATAGCGAAAACATTATTGGTTTTGGTCCGAATGCATACGGTAAACCTGCCACTGCTTTAAATATTTTGAGAGAAACAGTAATGGGCAGAGAATTATTTGATTTTGCCTTTAAACAATATTGCGCACGATGGGCATTTAAACACCCTGAGCCTGCAGACTTTTTTAGAACCATGGAAGATGCCAGTGCGGTTGATCTGGATTGGTTTTGGAGAGGTTGGTTTTATGATATTGAGCCCGTTGATATTGCCATTGATACTGTTAAAGCTTATACATTAACAAAAGGAAATAAGGTGCCTGTTTTATTTGATACACTTTATACTTTCCCAAAACAAAAAGAATTTGAATTTATATCTCGAATAAGAAATAGAGAAAGTGGTTTAACAACATTAATTGATACTGATACAACCTTGCGCGATTTTTATTACCATTATAAACCTAAAGAAATTACAAAAGAAGTAAAAAATCGTTTTAATGATATTGAACCTTTAAGCGATACGGCAATGGGTAAATATGCCGATAAATTTATTTACGAAATAAAATTCTCCAACAAAGGAGGCTTAGTAATGCCATTAATTATTCAGTTTCTATATTTTGATGGTACCGCAGATACTGAGAGAATTGGCGCTTACATTTGGCGCAAAAACGAAAAGGAAGTAACAAAAACCTTTTTATTAAATAAAAAAGTAATTGGCATTGTTTTAGATCCTTTAAAAGAAACCTGTGATATAAATGAAAAAAATAATGTTTGGAACATTAAAACAGAACCTAGTAAATTTGATCTTTACAAAGCAAAAACGGTAAAAACCCGTGGACAAAGTGTTGGAGAAAATCCAATGCAAAAGGCCAAAGGGAAATAACTATTTTAAATTATTTAAGCAACTAAACTTTTAATTGATCTCACTTTTGTAAATAAAAAAACCGTAACAAATTAAATGTTACGGTTTTTTTTATAGTGTTTAAAGCCAATTATATTTTAACGCCTATTAGGCAAACATCGTCTACCTGCTCCGGTTCACCCTTCCATGATTCGAAGGTTTCATCGATGATCATTTTTTGTTCGAACATTGGCTTATCTGAAACACTTAAAATAAGTTCTTTTAAATTTTTAAATTTAAATTTTTTGCCTTTATCACCACCAAATTGATCGGCATAACCATCGGTTACTAAATAAATTTGATCGCCCGGATAAACTTGAATTTGGTTAAGGTCAAAATGTTTTCCTTCGGTAGAATGCCCGCCTATTGAAAATTTATTAGGGCGGTATTCAAGAATTTCACCATTTCTGATAATTAATATAGGGCGATGAGCGCCTGCGTAATTTAAAATACTGTCATTTTTAGAATAAGAACATAATGCAATATCCATTCCGTCGTTTGCAGAACTCTCTGAGCTTTTTCTTATCAATTGAACTAATTTGTCGTCGATCAACTTTAATGCATCTGCAGGTGAAGTGATCTTTTGATCATTTACCACCTTGTACATAATATCACTGCAAATTAAAGACATAAACGCGCCAGGCACGCCGTGACCAGTGCAATCTGCTGCTGCAAATACAGTAGTGTCGGCAAAATGTTCGAACCAATAGAAGTCGCCACTTACAATGTCTTTTGGTTTGTATAAAATAAAGCTATCTGTAAAGTTTTTATTGAACTCATCAATATTTGGCGCAATGGCTTGCTGAATTTTTTTAGCGTATTTAATACTATCCGTAATGTCCTTATTTTTCTCCTCAATAATAGCTTTTTGCTTAATAACCTCGGAGGTTCTCTCTTTCACTTTTTCTTCAAGGTTTTCGTATAAACCTGCATTATCCAGTGCAATTGCAATAGAAAGGGCAAGGTTTTTAAGAATGTTTACATGAAATTCGGAATAGGCATGTTTAGAAAAACTTTGAACTGTTAATACACCAATTTTTTTCTCTTTTGTAAATAAAGGCAAATAAATAAGTGATAAAGGTGAATGACCTGCTAAAGGAGCAAGACGCACTTTTAAATATTTACTATACTCAACTTCAACATCGTTAATTACAATTTCTTTTTCCTTATCAAAACACCAAACTGCATAGCGCTCTTTATCCTTTAAAAAGAATTCAAAGAAATCCATTTTTTGAGATTGTTCAATAAAGCCAAAAAATTGCAAACTCTCAGTTAGCGGGTTGTAAATTCCTATACCAAAAGATTCGGCGCTCATTAAATTATTTACTTTTTCGTAAACGGTAGAAACTATATTTTCAACTGAAAGCGAAGAAGCAATATCTTTTGTGATCTCTGCGGTTAATTTTATATCGTTAAAATTCTTTTCTAACAATTCTTTTTGCTTAGTAACCTCTGCGGTTCTTTCAATTACGCGATCTTCCATATTTTCATATAGAGACGCATTATCAATTGCAATGGCAACATAAACAGCAAGATTTTTTAAAACCTGCACATGATAATTTGTGTAGGCATTTTTATTAAAACTCTGTGCCGTAATAACTCCTATAACTTTGCTTTTTAATAATAGAGGTAAATAAATAATAGATTCTACTACTTTACCTTGCAATGGCGCCTGAACGTAACCGATGTATTGAGCTATTTCATTTTTAAAATCGTTTATTACAATTTCTTTTTCGGTATTAAAACAAACATTAGTTAATCTATCCTTATCTTCTATTTCGTAAGTAATATCGGCAAAACGTTCATCATCTTCAATGTACAACGGAAATTTAATTTGTCTGGTTTCTGCATTATAAACACCAATACCAAATCCTTTCGCATCCATTAGATCATTAACATTTGAATAAACTTTATCAATGATCTCTTCTAACGAAAGAATTGAAGTAATATCGTTACCAATCTTACTTAATAAACGGGTGTTTTCATATGTTTTTTCAATTTCTTCCTTTTGTTTTATTACCTCTTGTGTTCTTTCGTTTACTTTCTCTTCGAGATTTTGGTATAGATTAGCATTATCTAAGGCAATTCCAATAGAAACTGCAAGGGTTTTTAAAATATTAAATTGATAATCGGTATAGGCATTTTTTTCAAAACTCTGAACGGTTAAAACACCGATGGCAATTTCTTTTGAATATATAGGAATATAAATAATTGATGCAGAATTTTGTCCGGAAACTGGAGCCTGCATGCCCGCAATATATTTATTATATTCTGCAAAATAATCATTTACAAAGACCTCTTGCTTATTAGTAAAACATATTGCTGCTAAACGATTTGGATCATTTGATAGGTAAGAAAAATCTTCCATCAACTGATTTTTTTCCATAAATCCTTTAAACTCTAAGTGGTTGCTTAAAGTATTATGAAGACCAATACCAAACATGGTTGCATCCATAAGTTTGTTAACATTCTCATACACTTTGCTATTGATAGTTTCAACTGATAAAGAGGCGCTAATATCCTCTGCAATTTGACTTAATAAACGCGTATTATCATAGGCAACTTTAATTTCTTCTGTTCGTTCTTTTACCCTAAACTCTAAATTATTATAAAGAGATGCGTTATCTAGCGCAATAGCTGTGTAAACAGCTAAACTTTTTAATAATTGTAAGTGGTAATCGGTATAGGCGTTTGCATGATAACTTTGAACTGTAATTACTCCTATTTTTTTATTGTTTTGGGTTAAGGGAATGTAAATAATAGATTCTGTATTTTTCCCAGGAAGAGAATGACGATTTTGTATTTTATTGCTTTTTAAAAACTCCTCAGTGAAATTCTGAATTACGTAATCATCTTGATTTGTGTAACACAAAATTGCTGGCCGAGAAACTTCGGTGATGTCGTAATAATAATCATCAAGAGTTTTTGCCTCTTCAATTGCGCCACTAAAATTTATTCTATTAAATTCAGGATCATAAATACCTATCCCAAACATTGTAGCATCCATTAACTTATTAATACTATTATAAACTTTTCTTATAATATCTTTAATAGAAAATGTACTCGAAATTTCTTTACCTATTTCGCTTACTAAACGAGTGTTTTCGTAGGTTTTAACAATTTCCTCTTTTTGTTTTACTACTTCAAGCGTTCTTTCGTTAACTTTTTCTTCAAGATTTTGATAAAGATTAGCATTGTCTAAAGCAATACCGATTGAAACTGCTAAGTTTTTAAGCAAACTTAAATGATAGTCTGTATAAGAGTTTTTCTCTAAACTTTGTACGGTTAAAACCCCTATTACTTCTTTTTTAGAATACAATGGCAAATAAATTATTGATAAAGTATCGTTGCCAATTATAGGTTTCTTTTCGAGCTTAATATATTTACCATGCTCAGACACAAAATCGTTAATTACAATTTCTTTTTTATTATGAAAACATAGAGCGCCTAATCGATTTAAATCAGTTACATCAACTTCAAAACTTGGCATTATTTCATCATTTTCAATAAATCCGTTAAACTCTAGTAAAGATGTTTTAGGATTAAAGATTGCTATACCAAAACTATCTGTAGGCATTAAACGATTAATGTTTAAATGCACTGATGAAATGATGGTGCCTATGGAAAGTGAAGAACTAAGCTCCTTTGAAATATCACCGAGTAAACGTGTATCATTATAATTTTTCTTTATCTCCTCTGTCCTTTCTTCTACTCTGGTTTCAAGATTATTATAGAGCGCGGCATTATCAATAGCAATAGCACAATAAACAGCTAAGCTTTTTAATAGCTGCATGTGGTATTCTGTATAAGCATTCGCTTCATAACTTTGTACAGTTATTACACCAATTTTTTTATCGTTTTGGGTGATCGGCAAATAAATTATAGACTCAGTTGCGGCTCCTTGAATAACTTTGTAGTTATTCATATCAATTGTTTTTGAGAACTCCTTACTAAAATTGTTTATTACATAATCATTTTGAGTTGTGAAACACCGAACAGCGGGTCGGTCGGTGTTTTGCAGGGTGTATGAATAATCGTTAAGCGTTTCACCGTTCTCAATAACACCGCTAAAAAGTATCTCTTCTTTATTTGGATCAAAAATTCCAATACCAAACATTGTAGCATCCATTAACTTGTTGATGCTATTATAAACTTTACTTATAATTTCTTGAATAGAAAATGTACTTGAAATTTCTTTTCCGATCTCACTTACTAAACGCGTATTTTCAAAGGTTTTTTCTATCTCTTCTTTTTGCTTAACAACCTCCTGAGTTCTTTCGTTTACTTTATACTCCATATTCTCATACAGATAGGCATTTTCAAGAGCAATGGCTGTGTATGTTCCTAGGGTTCTTAAAATATCAATGTGATGTGGCTGGTAGGCAAATTTATTAAAACTCTGTACTGTTATAACACCAACAACTTTTTCACCTATCATCATAGGCGAAAACAATAATGAATTTGTCATATCGCCGGCAACTACTCTAATTTGCTGCACGTATTTTTGATACTCATTAACATTATCATTCAAGAAAATATCTTTTCTGTTTTTGATACACCAAACAGTATAATTATTGTCGTCAGTTAACGGCACGACAGATATTTCGTTGGCAACCAAACCGTTTTCAATTTCGTATTTGTACTCAACCGAATTAAACTCAGGTTTGTATATACGAACACCAAAACAATCAGCCTCCATAATTTCACTTATAGAGCTATGTAACTTTTTAAAGATATTCCCAAGATTTAAACTAGATGTGATCTCTTTACCTATCTCACTTAGCTTTTTATTATTCTCGTAAGTTTTTTCTATCTCCTCTTTACTTTTTACTAATTCTTTTGTACGCTCAACAACTTTTTGTTCCTGCTCCTCATACATTTTTGCATTCTCTAAGGCAATAGCCGTGTAAGTAGCAAGATTTTTGAAGATATTTATCTGATAGTTACTGTAAGCGTTTTTAGAAAAACTTTGAACAGTTATTACACCCAATAATCTATCTTTATTTTTTAAGGGTAGATATATTAATGATTCAACATTTCTTCCTGCTTTGGGTGCGCTGAAAGTAGTAAGGAAATTAAAAATTTCCTTTTCCAAATCATTAATTACAATATCTTTTGTTTGATTAAAACAGAGGGTAGTTAATCTGCTATTATCATTTAGATCGTATTTTAAATTTTCGAATCGTTCTTCTCCTTCAATGTATAAAGGGTAAACAATGGTGTTATCTTCGGCGTTATATAAACCTATACCAAAACCCGGCGCATCCATTAACTCGTTTACACTTTTATAAACTGTATTTACGATCTTGGCTACAGATAAACTAGAGATGATCTTTTGCCCCACTTCTCTCATTAGCACCAAACTCTCAGAAAAATTTTCTAATTCTTTGGCGCGTTCCTCTAAAATCGCTTTTTCTGCTTGAGATTGAAGTACTTTATTTTGTAACTCTAAGCTTTTTGATAATTGCGCGCTTTTATGATTACGCACATCTTCTTTAGCTTGATGAAATATTTTGTAAAATTTTAAGGCTTCAGGAGATCGGTTTTCAACCTCGTATAATTCTGCTAATTTTTCACTAGCCTGAAAAACACCTTCCTTACTGCCAATTTTAGAAGATATTTCAAACGCTTCGATTAAATTTATTATTGCATTTTGTCTATCATTTTTTTGAATGAATAGTTTTCCAATGTTATTTAATGTAGTTGCAACACCAAATTTAAAATCAATATCCTTTCTGATCCTTAAACTTTCGTTAAACTTTTCTAAGGCTTTGTCAAATTGTTTTAATCCAGTATAGGTGCGTCCTAAACCATCTAATGCAAAAGCTTTAACTCTATAATTACCTGTTAATACTTCAATAATGGTTAAACAATCGTTGTAAAAATCTAAGGCTTTGTTATACTCTTTTAAATTATAGTATGTTTCACCTAAACCGTCTAATACCTTAATTAAAACGCTGTTTAATTCGTGTTCTCTGCAAATTTTTTCACTTCTGCTTAATACGTCTAGCGCACTTTCATTTTGTTCTATAGTATAATAAACGGTTCCCATGCCGTTTAAACCATCTGCCATACCTAAACTAAAATTTATTTCAGTACTTAGATCATAGCTTTTTTTGTAATATTTTATGGAGGTATCGTAATCTGACAAATAGAAAAAATTGCTTCCTAAAATGTAATTTGTCTCAGCCTCATTTTTTTTATCTTTTAGCACCTGAAACAACGAAATGGCCTCAAAACAGTAATTTGCCCCCTCTTCATTTTTTGCTACCCAAACATGACATGCACCTAATGTTTTTTTAGCACAAGCTATACCGTTAATATAATCCAGCGCCACAGAATCGGCCAACGCTTTAGTGGCTAATTCAATTGATTTGGATGCATCTTCACGATTCAAACTCCAGGCCCTGGAATTTAATTCATCAATTTCGATGGTAGAATTATTTATGGTAGTAGTACTCAATTTTTATTTTAAAACTCATAAATATAAGATTGTTTCGTTTAAAATCAAAATTTTCAAGAATTAGTCAATTTTATCGAATTGAGAAGTCAACAAACCCTTAATCAACAAGCATTTCAAAAGGTAACCGCGCTTGGATCCCTTTTAAATTTGCGATTTTTTGAAGTTGTTTAAAGTAAGTGTAAGATATCCCCAAATTCTTTTTTATCAAACGAGATTCCAACTCCGTTTCTTTATTCCCTAAAAAAGCCTCAAACGGACTTTTTTGTTTTGGTAATTCAACCAATTTATAAGAAGATAACTTAGACTTTTTTGCTGCGTAAGCAATTGCATCATTTAATCCGCCAAGTTCATCCACTAAATTTAATTTTAAAGCATCTGTTCCGGTCCAAACTCTGCCTTGACCAATACTGTCAACATCTGCCTGACTCATTTTTCTTCCTTCGGCAACCCTTTTTGTAAAAACATCATAAACCTTTTCTACACCGCTTTGAATATAATCAAATTCAGAGGCCGAAACTGCTCTTAAGGCTCCGCCAACATCACTATGTAAATTTGTATTTACGGTATCTACAGTAATTCCTAACTTTTGCTCCAATGCTTTTTTAATATTTGGCATCATGCCAAAAACACCAATAGAACCCGTAATTGTATTGGGTTGAGCAAAAATACGATCTGCGGCGCAACTTATGTAGTACCCGCCACTTGCCGCCAAATTGCCCATACTTACTATTACAGGCTTTACTTTTTTTGCTAAGGTAACTTCTCTCCAAATAACATCACTTGCTAAAGCACTTCCTCCGGGAGAATTTACTCTTAACACAATTGCTTTAATTTTATCATCCAAACGTGCATCTTTAATTGTTTTTGCCAATGCATCACTTCCAATCTCATCATCACTTCCCTGTCCGCCCGAAATACTGCCATTTGCATAAATAACTGCAATTTTTGAAGATTCAAGCCCTTTAGCTCGTTTTTCTTTAGGGTCATATTTTCCAAAATCAACCAAACTTAATTTATCTTTTTCTGCAACGCCTATTTTCTTCTTAATGGCATTTATCACCTCATCTTCATAAATAGCAGCGTCAACCAGACTCCCCACTGCATCTTCAGGAAAACGAATTGATAATGTATTCGCCATTTTATTAAGATCATCAACAGAAATTTTTCTATCGCTAGAAATCTTAAATAGCATGGTATTCCAAATGCTATTTAAAAATGTTTCAGATTGCAAACGGTTAGAAGCACTCATTTTATCTAATAAAAATGGCTCCACTGCACTTTTAAATTTTCCGTGACGAAACACTTGAACATCAACACCCAATTTCTCAAAAGCATTTTTAAAAAACATTAAACTCATGCTTAAGCCTTTCCATTCTAACGCGCCTTGAGGGTTTAAAAAAACTTTGTTAGCAACCGAAGCCAAGTAATATTCTTTTTGCCCATAATTTTCGGCATAACTGTAAATAAATTTCCCTGATTTCTTAAACCCTTCTAATGCTCCTCTTAATTCCTCAATGGTTGCAAATCCGGCTTCCAAATTTTTAGCATAAAGAAAAATACCTTTAATTTTATCGTCGTTTTTTGCCTTAGAGATCTTATCTAGCATAGTATTTAAACCGCTACCGCCTTGATCCATCAGGGGACCAAGATCTCCAAAATCCTTGAATGGATTTTCCTTCTCGCGGTCGGCTATTTGCCCATCGAGTACCAATTTTAATACTGAATTTGTTTTTACAACAGAAACATCACTCTCATCTTTTGCATTTAGCGATCCAAAACTAGCTTTAATACTTGCTACAATAATTACTACTACAATAATGGTTGATAAAACTATTCCTATTACTGACCCTAAAAATGCTCCAAAAAACTGTTTCATTATATGTATATATTTGTATTTTTAACTAAAGATATAGAATAAAGCAGTTTTGCCTATAAAGAATATTATGAATGTAGCTTTTTTGTGTTTGGGCGGAAATATTGGTAACCGAATAGAAAATATCAATGCCGCAAAAAAGGCAATAAACAGTTATTCGGGAAAAATTGTTAGTCAATCCGAGCTATACGAAACCGAAGCCTGGGGAAGTGATTCGGAAAATAAATACCTAAATCAGGTAATAAAAATTAATACAAAATTAAATGCAGATGATCTTTTAAAAAGCCTACTTCAAATTGAAAAAAAACTTGGTAGAAAAAGGAATTCTGACAAAAATAGCGATAGAACGATTGATATTGACATTTTATTCTTTAATTCAGAAATAATTACCAAAAAGGATCTAGAAATACCACATCCACGTTTACATCTGAGAAATTTTGTTTTGAAGCCTTTAAACGAAATTGCCGCTGATTTTAAACATCCGGTCCTAAAAAAAACAATTTCGGTTTTATTAAAACAAAATAAAGACAAGTTAAAGGCAAAGCCTTTAGTGCCAAAAAACAAGCTAAATTACATTTGTATTGAAGGTAATATTGGATCAGGAAAATCAACATTAGCAAGGGTTCTTTCAAAAAAACTTAACGCTGCATTTTTGCCGGAAGAATTTGAAGATAATCTGTTATTACCGTTGTTTTATGAAGACAAAAAACTATTCGCTTTTCCCTTAGAATATAGTTTTTTAATTGCCCGTTTTAACCAAATACAACAAACTTTTAAATCTGAAAAAAAATTAATAGTAAGCGATTATAGTTTATATAAATGTTTGTGGTTTGCCAAAATAAATTTAACTCCAAAAGATTATGTTATCTTTAAAAAACAATTTAATTTAATCTTAGATCAATTACCAAAACCCGACTTGATAATACATTTAACTACAAGTACAAAAAACTTAAAACAAAATATATTAAAGCGTGGCAGAAAATACGAACAAACTATTTCGCAAAAATATTTAAATGCCATTTCAAATCAATACACCAAAGGTTTTAAGAAAATTAAAGGGATAAAAAAGCTTAGTTTAACCATATCAAATTACCACCCCGAACTAGAATTGGCGTTAATAAAAGAGATTAATAACTTTATTAAAGAAAATTTTGCCCAATAAATTCAAAAAAATTACATTTAGTTAAATTTTAAGAATGCAGAAATACTTATTTCTTCTTGTTTCTCTTTTTTGTTGTGTCCTTTCTAAGGGTCAGATCACAATTATTGGCCATAATGAACTTAATAATTCGCCTTTGTTAAATACCATCATTTATGTTAAGCAAGACGGTGTATTAAAGGAAACTATCAACACAAAATCATCTGCAAATTTTATGGTTAAATTAAAATTTGATCATGATTACAGCATTTATTTCAATAATACAAAATGTCAAACCATGTTTTTGGAAGTAAAAGTAACTAACATTCCTTCAGAAAAACAAGAGATAAATATGGTACATGAATTAAATATACCTTTTGTATTAAAAACCGATGAGGACATAGATACCACTGCATTTAGAAAAGCATTTTGCAGAATTGTTTTTGACGGAAACTCAAAAATGATAGCGGATAGCGCCTACAATTCAAAATTCACGAAAACTATTTTAAAAAACGCACAACTATTAAACGAATTAAAAGAAAATGAATCAGGACAAGAATTACCGGTAATTTTTGCCGGTCTTGTATGTTTAAATAAAAACTTAAAATTACCTATCACAAAACAACAAATTACTGCTATAAACAAAAACGGAAAGATCTTGAAAACCACCTATACAAATCGTTTCGGGGCATTTACATTTAACTCTATTAAATCATCGGAGGTGGCAAAAATAAAAATCAGCACTAAAGATGCAGAGTCGGCTACAGCTAAATTCACATTATTTAATGCCAACAAAACAATAGTTGCAGAAGCAAAGCCAATGAGTGGTAATTGTGAATGGAATCTTAAACCTGAGGAAAATAAACTATTGATAAATAATCATTACACAGCAAACATAGGTGGCAAATTAGTTTTGGCTTCCGGACCGCAAAAAAAATTCTTTGCCAATAAAACCATTTATTTATGTAATAAATACAACACCATCATTCAAAAAACCACAACCAATGTGTTGGGTGCTTTTATTTTTGAAGGATTGAAACCCGAAAGCACCTACTTTTTAGGTGTTGAGGGTAAAGAAGTTGGTTCAGGAGAAAAACTTGATCTTTTAAATAAAGATGATAATTATGTGAGGTTTTTTGATACCATTGCAGGAAACAGAAAGTCGTTAAAATTAAATACAAACTACAATGAAATGTTCAATTCTATTTCTATTAGTGAAGATGAAATGAAAATGAATGTAAATGCAAAAGTTTATGGTGACCAAAACACTAACCCTCTAGGGAAAATTAAAATAATTTTATTGAACGAAAACTATTTGGTTATAGATAGTGTATTAACCGATAATTTTGGCGCGTTTAAATTTAAATACTTACCATTTTTAAAACGTTTTTACCTAAGTGCAAATAATTCTGATAACGTTTTAGATGCCTTTAAAAATATTTTAATTTACACTTTAGACGATAAATTAGTTAAGATCATTACCAGCGAAAAAGGAAAACGATTTATTTATAAACCAATCGAAGCCGAAATGAATAAGATCAAAGATATTGAACTGGATGATCCTTGGTTGGAATTAATTACAAGTAAAAAAACAATATCTAGTAATAATACAATTATTGAAAATATATTATTTGAAACAAATAAAATTGACCTATTACCACAAGCGCAAGAGGTTCTTAATAAAGTGATACTGGTTTTGAACACGAATAAAGCTATAAAAATTGAAATTAGTGCCCATACTGATAGTAAAGGAACTGACGCCGATAACTTAAAACTAAGTCAATTAAGGGCAAAAACAGCTTTAAATTATATTATTGCAGGTGGCGTTGATGTAGATAGAATAATATCTATAGGATACGGAGAAGGAAAACTTCTTAATAAATGTTCCGGTAATGTTCCTTGCAGCGAAATTGAACATGCTCAAAACAGACGAGTAGAATTTAAAATATTAGAAAATTAATACAGTAAAAAATGAAGACCTCAGAAATAACATTTAAAGTAACCGTTGATGAAAATAATTTACCTGTAAATATTGAATGGGACGCCCCGGATTCGGGAGAAAAAAGTAAATGCAAAAGTGTAATGATCGCCCTTTGGGATGAAAAAGAAAATAACACCTTACGCATTGATCTATGGACTAAAGACATGATGGTTGATGAAATGAAAAAATTTTATCATCAAAACATTATGACTTTAACGGATACTTATTTGCGTGCAACAGGAGATTCAAAAACAGCCGATAGCGTTAAAGCCGTTTTTAATCAAGTAGGAAAAGAAATTGGCGTTTTAAAATAAAGCTTCAATTTTTTGAAGCTAACAGATTTTAAATAATTAGCAATTTATTTTATAACGCGATAACAACTAAGTTGTTTTCCCTTCTTGTGTGTTCTGAAAAAAGCTAAAGTTTACATTACCATAACTTCTTTTCTGAACAAAGCCTTCAAGGGTTTCAAGATTGGTTCTTGGCCCGTGTTCTACAATTAGCCAACCATCTGCGTTTAACAGTTGTTTTTCAAAAACCAATTGATGAATGGTTGGAATATTTTCAAGATCATACGGTGGATCGGCAAATACCATATCAAACTTTTGGTTGCATTTTTTCAAAAAATCAAATACATCGCTTTTAATTGCATCTATATTAAATTTTAACTCTTTACTTGTTGCTTTTAAAAAACCAACGCATTTAAAATTTTTATCAATGCTTAGTATTTGTTTACTCCCTCTTGATGCAAACTCCAATGAGATATGACCCGTGCCACTAAATAGATCTAAAACTTTTGACTCTGAGTAATCGATCTTATTATTTAAAATATTAAATAATCCTTCTTTAGCAAAGTCGGTTGTTGGTCTTACCGGCAGATCTTTTGGTACTTTTATAACTCTTCCCTGGTGAGTTCCGCTGATTATACGCACAAGTATTGATTTAGTAAAGTGAAATAAAAGTGTTGTGGTAATTTATTTAATTCGCCTTCCAATTTTAAATTTGAATTATGAACTACAAATTCTACATGTTTTATATATTTTTTTATTGATATGATCAATGAGTCGTTAGTTTGAACTTGCCCACCAATTAAAAGTCTGGTACTTAAAGGATTTAAACTAAACTGCTCCATCATAAAAAGAAGGTAGTATAAAACATCTTCATTATTTTCGAAACTAAATACATTAAAAAACAAAAGGTTGTTATTGCTTTTTGCTGCAATTTCAATTAAACCATCATTAATAATTAAAAACAAATCACAATTAATTAAAGAGTGGTTGCTAAATAATAGTTCGATATTTATTGCACCTGAATGTTTGATTATGGCTTGAGCAAACGTTTTTTCTAAATTCTGAATCAACTCTTGATCAAATGAGTAACAAAAATTTATATTATTTATAGTATGAAAATGCGGGTTTTTTATTTCGCTTAACCCGGTTGAAAATGTTAAAAGCTCCTTAATTTCGATCGCATCCGAATAAGATTCAGGAACAATGGTAAAATCTTTGCTGAGAATAGAAATAATGATCTTTTCAAATTTTTTTTGAGTTAATTGATAATTATTTATCAAAAAGCCTATTTTCTCTGTTAAATTTCCACCACCCGGAAGATTTATAAGTTCGATTTGGCACAATTGATGAATTACACCAAAATTTTGGTTTGTAATTACGAAAATGAAAGAACTTTGACTGATAAACACTGATAACGAAGCTTTATCATTCTCCTTAAAGGCTGTTTTATTGGTTAAAATCAGTTTTTCTTTATAATATTGGCCTAACATTTCGTAACAAAGCTAAGGTATTCTTAAAAATAAAAAATTTTTTTTTTAAACCAATTAAACCTTTTTGTACTTTTATTATCATAGAAGAAATACTAAAAAAACAGAAAAAATGAAAACTTCAAAAATTTATATTAGACTTGCAATTACTTTATTAGCCGGAGCTGTTATTTTTAGCTCTTGTCGCAAAAAAGAAAAAACCGATGCAACACCTGCCGATACTGAACAATCAACTGCCACCGATAACAACTTAGCCGAAAACACATCTAACGATATTGTGGCTATGGGAAGTCAGGTATGTGAAAATGGCTCACTATCAATGTATAAAACAGAGGGAAATGGCATTTTAAGTATATCCCCTTGCGCCACAATTACAGCTAACACAAGTGCTAAAACATATACAGTAGATTTTGGAACAACCGGATCATGTGTTGGAACAGATGGAAGAAAACGTACAGGTAAATTGTTCTTTAATTTTTCTGCCTCATCTCCTTCTACAGCAATTTATTACCGTAACCCGGGTTTTAGCATGAGCGTTACCAGTTCTAATTATGTTGTTGATGGCAACCAAGTAAACGTTATTAATAAAACCGTAAAAAACACAACTCCACTTTCTTATCCTGCCGGCCCATACCCTCCGTATAATTTAACATGGTCGGTAACTGCCCAAATTTCAATTGTAAAGGCAAATAATGGCGGAACTGTTTCTTGGACATGTAATCGTACTAAAGAGTTACTAAGTTCAGGAGATCTGCAATGCTACAGTGGTCAAAGCTATTCTATTGACTGGACCAAAGCTAAAGTTAAAATTAATGGAAGCGCAAGTGGTGTAAATGCAAAAGGAGAAAGTTACACGGCAGTTGCTAAAGATCTTGTAAGAGATTTTACTTGTACTCCTGATAATACTAAACCTCACCGTCATCCTTTTATTAGCGGTAAAATTGAATATACTCCT
>JBEIEI010000017.1:0-23308 GCA_040382975.1 Flavobacteriales bacterium | reverse complement strand
ATGTCTATCAAAACCAACGACCAATGGCAAACACCAATGGCTCTTGATAACATTAATACTAATAGTAACGACGCGGCAGTTTCATTAAGTCAGGATGGTCAAACATTATTTATTTATAAAAATGATGCAGAAGGACATGGAGATATTTATCAAAGTAGTTTGGTTGGAGAAACATTTTCTTTTGCTACAAAATTAAAAGGAC
The DNA here is from genome assembly GCA_040382975.1 of Flavobacteriales bacterium. Taxonomy (GTDB): domain Bacteria; phylum Bacteroidota; class Bacteroidia; order B-17B0; family Aurantibacillaceae; genus Aurantibacillus. The sequence continues at coordinate 23,106 of JBEIEI010000017.1, read as the reverse complement.
AAATAAATACAGTTTCTCAAGAAGGCCACTGCTCTCTATCACCCGATGGTAAAACATTATACTTTACAAGTGATCGTCCGGGAGGATTTGGCGGAAAAGATATTTACAGAGCAAAATTAATGGCAGATTCAACTTGGGGGAATGTTGTAAACCTTGGTGATTCAATTAACACCAAGTACGACGAAGACTCTCCGTACATTCATCCTGATGGATCTTCATTATTTTATAGTTCAAACGGGCCAAAAAGTAGTGGTGGATATGATATTTTCAGAGCATACATGGAACCTTCAGATTCATCGTTCAAAAAAACAGAAAACTTAGGATTCCCAATTAATACACCCGATGATGACATTTATTTTGTATTAGCAGCAAACGGAACTAGAGGTTATTACAGTAGTGGAAAAGCGGGTGGACAAGGATTAAAAGATATTTATTTAGTTGAAACAGGATTTGAAGCTAAGACCCCTGTTTTATTATTTGTTAAAGGTAAAGTTACATTTGATGGCGCGCCTGTAGAATCTACTATAAAGGTTGAAATAACCTCAAAAAATAATGCTGTATTCAGCACTATTAAAACTATTCCGGCTAGCGGAAATTATCTAGTATCATTGCCTCCAGGACAAGCATACAAGATCACCTACAACTACAAAGATGAAAAACCAAAAACATTTGAATTTGATGCTACACAAATTACAGCCTTTACCGAAAAAATTGTAGACATTAAATTTGCAAGTCCGATTGATACAATTCCGGTTGCTGCTAATGTTCCGGGTAAAGTATTGCCTAACGAATTTGATAAAGAAGCCATTACTTTATTACAGAAAAAAATAAGTAAATATTCATCTGCCTATGGAAAAATTGCTGCAGAAGGATTGGAATTCAAAGTTCAGGTTGCCGCATTTAAAAATTCTAAAAATTATAAATTCAAACATTTAAAAGGTTTAGGTAAAATTGATAAATTACTTTTAGGAGATGATATTACAAGAATAACCATTAATGGCACATTTAAAACATTAGAGCCTGCTTGGATCCATAACAAAAAAGTAATTAAAGCAGGTCAAGGCGATGCCTTTGTAACCGTTTTATACCAAGGGAAGCGTATTAACCTTGAAGATCTAACCAAGATGGGAATTTATAAATAATGAACTGTTTCTAGAACAAAAAAACCTGCATGATACCATGCAGGTTTTTTTATTCACATACTTGTCATGCTGACGAAGGCGCTGTGCTGAGCTGGCCGAAGTAAAGCATCTATTTTACACATTTAAACAGATCCCTAGCTCGTTGGGAATACATCAGGATTTCTCAAGCAACATCATTGCCCATTCGTTTTCATTTTTATAGGACACAAACTTTAAATTATTTGTTTCAGAAACTGCTTTTAATTCATCCATATCGGTTGTAAAAAAACCGCTTAAAAATAATTTTCCTCCAGGTATTAATTTATTAGAATAAACAGGGATGTGTGCTTTTAATATATTTTTATTAATGTTTGCAATAATTATGTCAAACGGTTTTTCATGTTCTAAAGAATCAATATCACCTTTTTTTACGGCAATATCCGAACAGTTATTTGCAGCACAATTCTCAAAGCTATTCTCAACACTCCACTCATCAATATCTATAGCTAAAATATCTTTAGCTCCTAAAAACTTAGCCAAAATTGCCAGTATGCCTGTGCCACAACCCATATCTAAAACACGCCTATTCTTAAAATCAGTTTCAAACATGGCTTTGCAAACCAAACGTGTTGTTTGATGATGACCTGTACCAAAACTCATTTTAGGCATGATCACGATCTCATGTTTTACAGTTTTATTTGCTTCATGAAAGGGCGCGCGAATGTATAGTAAATCGTCAACTAAAACAGGTTCAAAATTCTTTTCCCATTCAGCATTCCAATTAACGAGTGGTATTTTTGTTATCTCACATGTAAATGTAAAATCATCAAAAACAAATTCACTCATATCAATATTAGAGGTACTCTCTTCCTTAATGTAGGCCGAAAAGCCATTATCGTTAAAATCAAAACTTTCAAATCCGAAATCCGAAATTAATGCCATTAAAATTTCAGAGCCCGGTTCCGGCGGACTAACAGTAAACTGGTAACTTAAATAACTCATTGAGTGATTGATTAAAAAGAAGAAATAATTTTACAAAAATCATCGGCCTTTAAACTAGCTCCGCCAATAAGGCCTCCGTCTACATCGGCACAAGAAAATAATTCACTAGCGTTTTGTGCATTACAACTTCCTCCGTATAAAATTGGCATATTTTGCGCCGTTGTATCAGAAAATAAATGACCTATAATTCGGCGAATATACGCATGCATTTCCTGTGCCTGGTCCGGTGTTGCAGTTTCACCTGTACCAATAGCCCATACCGGCTCGTAAGCCAAATAAATATTTTTTAGTTGCTCTTCAGAAAAACTTTTTAGCACATTTTCTAATTGCAGTTTAACAGTATCAAAATGCTGACCGTGTTTTCTTTCTTCTAAATTCTCGCCGAAACAAAAAATAACTTTTAAATTATTATTTAATGCATGTTGAATTTTCAAAATAAGTTGGCCATCCGTTTCCTTAAAAAAAGTTCTTCTTTCGCTATGTCCAACTAATACAAAATCGCAGCCTATAGAACTTATCATCTCGGCAGAAACCTCTCCGGTATATGCTCCTTTAATATGCTCGCTGCAATTTTGTGCCCCTATAAAAAAACTAGTTTCTGCGGCCAAGTTATCTACTGCTGTTTTTAAAAAAGGAAAAGGTGCGAAAATAATTTTTTCTATTTGCGAAGAATGATTTGATGCTGATCTAATATCGTTAATCAAGCTAATTGCTTCATCAAGATTGGTATTCATTTTCCAATTACCGGCTATTATTTTTTTTCTACCCATAAGGAAATTTATTTTACTCTAACGCGAGGGTCAAGGATGCCGTAAACAATATCTACAATAATGTTTATACCTACAAAAATGGTTGCAAAGATCAACGTTGCTCCCATAACTACCGGAAGATCATTTTTACTAAGTGCTTCTACTACTTCGTAACCAATACCCTTCCAGCTAAATATTTTCTCTACAAAAACCGCCCCGGCCATTAAACCTGCAAACCAGCCGGAAATAGCGGTAACAACAGGATTTAAAGCATTTTTTAATGCATGCTTAATAATTATTTTTCTGTAACTTAATCCTTTTGCTTTGGCAGTTCGTATATAATCCTGAGATAAAACATCCAATAATGAACTTCTCGTTAATTGAATGATGATGCTTAAAGGGCGCATACCCAAAGTAATTGCGGGTAAAATAAGATTTTTTAATTTAAGCGTTTCACCATTCCAAACATCTATATCGTATAAACTCCCCGAAGGGTCTAATCCAGTATAATTAGATAATACATAGCCAAAAAGCCAGGCAACGATCAAGCCCACCAAAAATGAGGGAGCGCTCATACCAAAAACGGTAGCCAAAACAAAAACTATCCGGTCAAAAACAGAGTTTTTACGGGTGGCGGTTAATATTCCGAAAAATATTCCAATTACAGAGGCAATAATAATTGCTGCAAAGGCCAGTACAGCCGTTTCCGGCAAAGTATCTTTAATAATTTCCGTAACATCTCTTTTAGTAATATAACTCCTTCGCAGGTAAGGCCATTTAAAAACAGCAACACGCTCTGTGCCTATCGTAAATAAAGGGATCCACGAATATTTTTCGGGATTTAAATACCATAAGCTTTTATTGTTCTTATAATTATGAATGGATACAGGAAAAAGATCGTTTAGGTAGTGGGTGTATTGAACTGCAATTGGTCTGTTGGTTCCAAGATCTCGGTGAATAGCTTCTACTGCCTCTTTACTAGCACGCTGTCCGAGCATAACTGTTGCAGGGTCGCCAGGCAAAACATTAAATAAAAAGAATATAGTGGTGATTACACCAAAGAGCACCAAAATGCCATAAAAAAATTTTGAAAGGATAAATTTTACCACAATTTAAAAAAGTACTAGCGCTAAGATAATTAATTATATTTATGAATAGAAACTGTTTTTAGATAAAGCGTATTTTTGTGTGTATTAATTTTGACCAATTATTGAAAAAATACTTAAATATCATAATTTTTTTACACATTTTACTTTCAAATAGCCTCCTAAAAGGTCAAAAAGTAGGATTGGTTTTAAGTGGTGGTGGGGCAAGCGGCCTTTCTCACATAGGTGTTTTAAAGGCTTTGGAAGAGAATGAAATTCCCATTGATTATATTTCGGGTACCTCTATTGGCAGTCTAATTGGCGCCTACTATTCTATCGGCTATACCCCACAGGAAATTGAAAATGTGGTAAAAACAAGTTTTTTTCAGAGTATAACCAAGGGCGATCTACCTGCCAAATATGAATATATGGTTAAAAAAAGAGAGGATTATGCATCTTGGCTTACATTTAAACTCAATTTTAAAGACCATTACCTCAAAAATTTGCCAACAAATGTGATCAATTCTATTCCTATTGATTATTATTTAATGGAAACCTTTACAGGTGTTTCAAATTCAGTAAAAAATAATTTCGACAGTCTTTTTGTACCATTCAGATGCATCGCTTCAGATGTTCAAAATAAAAAAACCATTGTTTTTAAAAATGGAGATCTATCAAGTTCTGTGCGAGCTAGTATGAGTTATCCTTTTTATTTACGACCAATCTCAATAGATGGAAAGTTGTTGTTCGATGGAGGCTTATATAATAACTTCCCTACGGATGTAATGTATAACGATTTTAATCCTGATTTTATTATCGGATCGAATGTTTCGGAAAAAAATCTTGCGCCGGACGATGACAACCTTTATATGCAATTAAGAAATTTATTGATGAACCAAACAAATTTTGATCCTGTTTGTGAGAACGGTATTTTAATTGAACCTTGGAGTGATGTTAGTTTATTTAATTTTGCCAATGCGCAACGGCTTATTGATAGTGGATATTACGCAACTTTAAGAGCCATTCCTCAAATTAAATTACAAATTCAAAAACAAGCAAGTACAAAAGACCTCGAAGAAAAACGAAAAAAATTTATTAATTATCAAAAACTTGAGACTATCATTTATGATAACTTGGTTGTATCAGGCTATAATAAAAATCAAACAAAATTTATTTCAAAAAGTATATTTTATAAAAACAAACCTTTTACTATTGATCAACTAAAAAAGCGCTATTTTAGATTAGCGGGCGATGATAAAATAAAAAATATTTTTCCAATTTCTGTTATTGATACAACAACAAATAAATACACTTTAAAACTATATGGTAAAAAAGAAAAACCTTTTTATGTTGAGGCCGGCGCAATTTTATCTAATCGTCCAATAAGTGAGGCTTTTATTGGTATTCAATACAATCACTTGGGTAAAATTGGAACAAGTCTATACGCCAATGGCTATTTAGGAAAACTATATTCGGGTACACATTCGCATTTACGATTTGATTTTCCGGGAAAAAATCCTTTTTATGTAGAGCCTTCGTTTACTTATTCGCGCTGGGATTATTACAGTAGTAGTGTTTTATTTTATGATTTTTTAAAACCCGCCTATTTAATTCAAGAGGATAAATTTGGTGAAGTAAAAATTGGAATTCCTGTTGGAAATATTTCTCAAGCAAACTTTGCAGTTGGATACACTGAGTGGAAAAACCAATATTATCAAATAGAAAATTTTACAAAACTTGACACTACCGATAAAACCTATTTTGACTACGCCTATATTCAAGGTAACTACACTATAAACACCTTAAACCGAAAAATGTATGCCACCGAAGGAACCTTTTTAAATGCGAGAGCAAGGTTTTTGCAAGGGCAAGAAAGCCACCTGCCAGGAAATACAAGTTTAGATACCACCACTTTTAGAAATGTAAGAGTGCCAGAGTGGTTACAACTTAAGATTACAATAGATAAATATTTTAAAACATTTAAGGGATTTAAGATCGGATTATTTGGAGAGGCAGTTTTTTCAACCCAAAGTTTTTTTAGTAACTATCAGGCAACGATTCTTTCTGCTCCTGCATTTAATCCAACGCCTGAGAGCCAAACTTTTTTTATTGATGCGTACAGGGCACATAAATACTTAGCCGGTGGCTTTAAGGCCATTGCTACGCCAATAAAAAATATTGATATTAGGGCAGAAGCTTATTTATTTCAACCAATAGAATCTATTCTTAAAACAGATAACGGCGGCTCAAAGTACAGCACACCTTTTTTATACAGACATTTTTCCGGATTAACAGCCGTGGTATATAACAGCCCAATTGGGCCAATTAGTGCAGGAGTAAATTTTTATGATCAAAACGATAATTCTTTTTCATTCTTCTTTCATATTGGATACATTATTTTTAACCGCAAGTCGATCGACTAAAAAATAATGATCAAAAAAAAACCGCCATAAGCGGTTTTTAATATTTAAAATTCATCCTCGTTAAAAAAGAAATCATCTTTTGTTGGGTAGTCAGGCCAAATTTCTTCAATTGTTTCATAGCTCTCACCTTCGTCTTCCATTTCCTGCAAGTTTTCAATTACTTCCATTGGTGAACCGCTGCGCATAGCGAAATCAATTAATTCATCTTTTGTTGCAGGCCAAGGTGCATCTTCTAACCAACTTGCTAATTCTAATGTCCAATACATACTTTTATCTTTAAATTTTCAGCCTTTTATTTTCATGCAAAGAAAATAATTTTTTGCTAAGAAGAAAGGATTATTTTTAAAAAAATACAGTTTTTATTACGCAAACATAACGTGCTGGCTTTCAGTATGTTGTAAGATAAAAATATAATTAATTTTATATTGACCCATAAATACTATTCTTTAAACCTCTAATTACTCCTTAATAAGCTTTTTATAATAGCCTTTATCATCAATTTCTATTTTTAAAAAATAAGCTCCTTGTGCTAAATTTAAATTTGAAACCGGTAATACTAGGTCAATTATTCCGCTTTCTTCCTTCAATTCCATTGCTTTTAATTTTTTTCCAGTAATGTCTATTAACGAAATTTTAATTTTAGAAGAATTTTTATTCACAAGTTTCAAATTGATCTGATTTGAAAAAGGATTAGGAAAAACCTCTAAACTAATTTGATCAGAATTTTCTTTAATACCAGTGTTTATAGTTGTAGTGTCCACTTTTTGTCCGTTACTACTTATAATGTTACTAAATAAACCTGCGCCATTTTCTGCCTTTACATTAAAATAATAAATAGTGTTTTGTGTTAGATTTAATGTGTGAGCTGTAACAGATGTTGCTGCCCAATTACTGGTCCACGTTTTTGTATTTGTAGCTCCCGGGCTTGTACCAATACTATACCAGTAGGCTACAACAGCAGAATTGCTATCAATTGAATTGCCCCAATTTGCCCTTAAAGAATCTGTAGTGTTTACAACAGCAATATCAGCAGCATTACCATCATTTACAAATCCTATATTGCTTGGCGGCGTCCAATCAACATTAACATCATGATAATAAATAGACGATAAATTACCTGCTGTATCCTGACAAATAGATTTTATTTTACCGGCATTTTGTGTTGGGCTTGGATTTAAGTAACGCATTTCATTTGCTAATCCAGAACCAACATTAACGTTAACAGATCCGGCTCTTGAACGGTATACTTTTATTTCATCAATACTAAATTTACAATTTCCACTTCTAAAACTTATAGAACTGCCTGTTTGATATGGTGCTGTATCGGTCCATGTGGCAATAAGACCATTATTCCAGTAAACAGAAATTTTTCCGGTTATTCTATCAAAGATAACTTTAATATCATACCACTGCGCCGGTGAAAAAGTATGTGTTTGAGAAATTTTTGGCGCACCTATTACATCATTTACAGTTTTATAAATTTCTATTTTTTGATCGTCTAAACGAAACCAAACAAAATAAGAATTATTTCTATTTGTCATTGTTGGGTTATCACAGGCAAAATGCAAACCCGCGCGGCGCGTCGTTCCTGCGCCTTCAAACTTAGCTAAAAAATGATACATGTAACGGTTACTTAATGATTGCGTTAAAGAAGCGTAAATATTTGTATTTCCTGCTGCAGTGCTAACTTCATCTGTTTGCACCAAGGCGTTTCCTGAAATTCCCCAAACTCCAACTGTTGGTGTCCATTCAGGATGAATGGTATTATCAAAATTATCCGCAAAAAAACCTTTAGTGTAGTTAGCGCGCCATTCGGTTCCGTTAAAATCGATCACCTGATAATAACCTTTTTCAACACCACTTCCACCAACATTATCTACATCACTAACTGTAGCGGTAAATGCGGCAGTCTTCCAGGCGTTAGTTGTATTTACAACAGTTGTTGGCGCAACATTATCAACCGGTACTGCAACAACCGTACCATTCATTATAAAATTGGCTGCCCAACCAGCAGCTGTTGTAGCGCAATCACTTCTAAATTCAACTAACACACTATCATTAACAGAGGTAACAGGACCGGGATTTACTGTGCCAGAATATTGACCTATTAAAGGAGAATTTATTGAGCCACCATTATAAATAAATAAATTATCGTAACCACTTTCAAGGTTAAAAGCGGTAAAACTTAAAGTAATATTTGTAGTTCCTGCTTTTGTAAACAACCAAAATTTACGCTCATCGTTACCATAATTACTTCCCGACCCGCCACTATCGTAAAACGCACCTGTAGCAGTTGTGTAGGTGGCTGTAATAGAATACGTGTTATTAATTAATTTATAAAACCTCGACCAATTCCATAATGGCCCCGGATCGGTATGAGTTTGATTTGGATTCATTTGATGTCCCTTTACTTTCACACAACTTCCTTGCAAGCATTGAGAGCTTGATCCGCTGCAACTAGGACCATAATAGGTGCGCAAAGGATTAATAGCATTACTTGAGCAAATATCTTTTGTTAAAGCCGCTGATGAATTGTACATAGCCGTAGTGAACCAAGAAATATTGCTAACGTATCCCTCATGCTCAATGCCAACAGTGTAGGGATTTTCAGAGCCAACATGCCATGCCTTTGCACTTTCTAAAACCATTTGTGTTACTTGCCCGTCAGAGCTGCGAACAACGTAATGCGCCGAAGCGCTGGCAGAACAATTTTGAAACCATGAAATACATCCTGCATAACTTCCTTGCACAAAATGAATAGTTACAGCCGAGATCTGAGTGCCGCTGCGACTGCTGAAATTACAAGAAGCCGCCGGATTATAGAGAGCTGATGGATAATCGGGAGACATAACATTTAATGCTGAAGTTATCTTATAACTATCGCCGTTTTGATTAGATACCGAAGACTTATTTATGATAATACTTTTTGAACTCAAAACAGAATAGTTGTCGCCAAAAATTTTTACAAGGTCTATTTTGTAATCAGGAAAGCCATATAGATCCTGAAACTCAGAGTTGGATAAAAACCAGAAGATCTGATAAAGATGAGCATTCAAAGCAAAATTATTTTGTAGGTCATTCGCAATTGGCAACTCGCTTAACTCAATTAAAATAGATTGATACCTGCTAACATCATCAGAAAAAATATTTTTTTGAACCTGTAAAACATTAAATGCTTTTGCATAAGCAAGAACAGAGATCTCTGGCGAAGAAATAATTTCTTTTTCAGAAAAACCCGAAAGTTGGGCAACACGCGATAAATTATTTCTAAAATAATTTTTACCATCTAATACTAATCCCATCACACCATAGGTTTTTGGGTAGCCAATACAACTCGACTCATAAGAATCATCTAAATGATGAAAGCGCGTTTGTGTAAAAGAAACTGCTTCTAATATTCCTTTTGGTAAGGAAGGATTTAAACTGTAAGCTTTTATAAACGATCGGTGAAATGGATTTTCAACTAAAAGATCATTAGCATTTGAAATTAAAAAAGTAAGCGAATAAAATAAAATAAAAATACGTTTCATCAATAAAATTTTTGGTTGCGTGAAGGTAAAAAAAATAAAAATTAACCTGCCTTACCAAATAGTTAAAAAACAGGGAGAATGACCTCGTATAAGGCTTGTATCGCACAATTAGCGAAAGCTAAATCGATTTTAGTTTTTATTTGCCGCGCTCAAAATAATCTTCCAACATTTTTTTTGCCAACGAAAAAGGTTGGATGTTTTGATCGTTTTTGTTTGAATTCATTTCTTCTATTGCAGCGTGAATTTTTGGATCAGAATAAAATTTTTGCTTTAATTGCTCATCTATCGTTTTTAAAAAAAGATCGAATTGCTGTTCTTTTCTTTTTTGTAGAAAATAACCATTTACTGTTGTAAAATTTTTATACTCTTCTATCATTTTATACACCTCGTCAATCCCTTTATTTTCAACACTTGAGCAAATTTGTGTTTTAGGTATCCATCCGCTTTCTGAGGCTTGAAATAAATGCATGGCATGTGCATATTCTGCTCTGGCCATTTTTGCCTTTTCTAAATTAGCACCATCCGCCTTTGTTATTACTAGTGCATCGGCCATTTCCATAATACCGCGCTTAATACCTTGCAATTCATCTCCAGCCCCCGCTAACATTAACAGTAAAAAGAAATCGGCTATTTTACTCACCGAAATTTCGCTCTGCCCTACTCCAACAGTTTCAATAATTATAAAATCAAAACCTGCTGCTTCGCACAATAAAATTGTTTCGTAAGTAGAACGTGCCACACCGCCAAGATTTCCGCTGCTTGGCGAGGGACGGATAAAAACATTTTTTTTGGTAGACAATTCTTCCATCCGGGTTTTATCGCCCAAAATACTGCCTTTGGTTTTATCACTCGACGGATCGATCGCTAACACAGCTAATTTATGTCCGTGTTTTAAAACTTCGTTACCAAAACTTTCAATAAACGTGCTTTTACCAACTCCCGGAACACCAGTGATACCAAGCCTAAAAGATTTACCTGATATGTTAACGATACCATCAATGATCTTTTCGGCAAGTAATTGATGCTTTTCGTTTTGAGACTCGATGATAGTAATGGCTTTACTTAAAATAGCGATATCACCATTGATGATGCCATTAATATAAAATTCAGCAGGTTGATTATGAAAAGGTAAACTCAAATTATTCGAATCTTAAATGCTTAACTGAAATACCTTTATTTTGAAGTTCTTTTAAAGAATCAATGCCAATTTGTAAATGATCTCTGGCAAAATCGGTTGTTACTTTTTTATCGCTGTCTTCTGTTTTAACGCCATCCGGTATCATTGGTTGATCGCTCACCAATAACAGAGCCCCAACAGGTATTTCGTTAAAAAATCCTACGCTAAAAATAGTTGCTGTTTCCATATCAATGGCCATTGCTCTTACCTCTCTCAAATATTCTTTAAAGCGCTCGTCATGCTCCCAAACTCTTCTGTTTGTTGTATAAACTGTTCCGGTCCAGTAATCGCGCCCGCTTAAACGTATGGTATAAGAAATAGCTTTTTGTAAATTAAAAGATGGTAAAGCCGGAACTTCTAAGGGAAGATAATCGTTCGATGTTCCTTCGCCTCTAATGGCAGCAATAGGTAAAATAAGATCACCAATTTGATTTTTCTTTTTTAAGCCACCGCATTTACCCAAAAACAAAACTGCTTTTGGTTTTATTGCTGTAAGCAGATCCATTATGGTTGCCGCCATTGCACTACCCATGCTAAAGTTTATGATCGTTATTCCTTCATAAGTAGCGGTTTGCATAGGACGATCTTGCCCTTCAATTGGTACACTATAAAGCTCAGAAAACATTTTTACGTAGCCGCTAAAATTGGTCAACAAAATATAGGAACCAAATTCTTCTAATTTTTTTCCGGTATAACGCGGCAACCAATTATTTACAATTTCTTCTTTACTCTTCATATCAGAATGTTGTATTTTTTATTTGTTGTAATAAGGTAATTTCATATTGATCGTATTTTGTAGAATAAAAATCTCTCAGAAATCAATTAATGTAAATATATTTAAAAAATATTTGTCATACTTGAACTTACCAATAAAATATCCATTATTTAATACCAAACTCAAAAAGCTGAAGGGGCAAACCTACATTTTTGATGAAGTGAGAAAAAAATGGTTGGTTTTAAGTCCGGAAGAATGGGTAAGACAGCATTTAATTCACTTTTTGATCAAACAAAAAAAATACCCCGCTTCATTAATTTCAATAGAGAAAGAGATAATTTTAAACGATCTTAAAAAGCGTTACGATATTGTTGTTTACAATAAACAACTCCAGCCAATTGTAGTTATTGAATGCAAAGCTCCTTATATTGAATTAGACCAAAGCGTTGTAGAACAAGCGTTGCGATATAACTTAATTATTAAAGCAAATTATTTAATGCTAAGTAACGGTGTTAGTGATATTACCTTCAACAATTTAAATCAGCAGGTTAATTTACCTGATTATTCAGAGCTTTAATTTTTTATGAATTTAATAACGCTTTGGGTATTGCCGCTTGTTATTTGCAAAAAATAAATTCCGGAATTTAGTGAACTTACATCTATTGAATTTGCATTGTTTTTCTGAATGATCATTTCTCCAACTAAGTTAATTACCTTAACATTCGCCTCAGTAAGCCCTTCAATAAAGAGTTTTTCTGTTACAGGATTTGGAAACAGCTTAATGTTTTGAGAAAGCGCATTTTCGCTTAATCCAACATTTGGAACAAACTGACCCAATTTATATTTTCTAAAAAAACGCCAAATTTCAACACTTGCCCTAAAATCCTGATTGGTATTTGCTAAAAAAGCAAATGCACCCGGCCAAGAATGACCGCCTCCAATCACCTTATACAATTCAACGCTACTGCCGCTTGCACCGCCTGAATAAACATAATGCAAGGCGGTAGAATTATCGGTTAAGCTGATATTTGGAACAGAAAAAGTTGTGGGTGCAGGATTACAATTATTGTGACTACTCCATTTTTTTACCACACTATCAATTGGCGCAAAAGTTGCGTCACCTAAATAGTTTACAGTTCCATCCGCGGTTCCATGAATTTCCATAATTGGAAAAGGGCGACTTGGTGCACAAGAAAACCATGTTTTTAACATACTTCCTGTTACAGATGCGATCGCAGCTATTCTGTTGGGTAAATTACAAGCTAAATAATAACTCATAATACCACCATTGCTCATACCGCAACTATAAATTGAATTCAGATCAATATTGTATGTCAACTTTAATGAATCTATCAGATCACTCATAAAAAGCACATCATTTTCTGTACCACCAAATCCTGCATTCCAATACTGACTACCCAAAGGGGCTTTACCCTCAGGATAAACCATTAAAAAATTTGCCGTGTCGGCAATAGGCATAAAGTTAGAATAGAGTTGTTGTTGAAGGGCGTTAGAAGTATAGCCATGTAAATTTAATATAAGTGGAACCGATTGCGAACCTGTATAAATGGCAGGCACATACAATCTGTATTTACGCATAATATTATTCGACATAATACTATCAACAACCGTAATACCACTTTGCCCAAAACAAAACAAGCCTGTTATTAAAAACAAGCTTGCTACTATTATTTTTTTAAGTCTCATAATTAAGACCAAGATACTAAATTTTTAGTTATTCAACATAACCGGCATCACCAACATTAAAATGTCTTCAGCCGGATTAGATTTGTTATTTGGTAAAATAATTCCTGCGCGATTTGGAGCACTCATTTCTATAGTAATTTCATCGCACTCTAAATTACTAACCATTTCCATTAAAAAGCGAGAGTTAAATCCAATTTCCATGTCTTCGCCAACATAAGTACACGTTAATAATTCGTGCCCTTCGTTTGCAAAATCAAGATCCTCTGCGCTAACACGTAATTGGCTTCCTGCAACTTTTACACGTATTTGATGTGTTGCTTTATTAGAGAATACACTTACGCGTTTTAAAGCGCCTAAAAATGCACTTCTATCTACAGTTAATTTATTAGGATTTTGTTTTGGGATTACCGCTTCATAGTTTGGATACTTTCCATCAATTAAACGACAAACTAAATTTACATTTCCAAAACTGAACAAGGCATTTGTTTTATTAAAGTCAATTTTTACAGCATCGTCAACGCCCGCTAATAAACTCTTTAAAACATTTAAAGGTTTTTTTGGCATGATAAAAGACGCAGAAGCTCCTGCCTTAGCATCATTACGCGTATAACGAACTAATTTGTGAGCATCTGTTGCAACAAAAATTGAATTCACTTCGGTGAATTGACAAAATACGCCACTCATAACCGGGCGAAGATCATCGTTACCAGTTGCAAAAATTGTTTTATTGATCGCATTAGCTAAAACATCACTTTTAATTACAATAGAAGATTGTGATTCTAATGCCGGAAGTTTAGGGTACTCATCTCCATTTTGACCAGAGATGTTATAATCGCCGGTTTCTGTTTTTAATTTTATTGAGTGTTTTGTTTTATCTAAAATAAAAGAAATTGGTTGCTCAGGTAAGTTCGAAAGCGCATCTAACAATGTTTTTGCAGGGATCGCAATATTTCCAGTTTCGCTAGATTCTACTTTTAAAGAAGTTGTTATGGTTGTTTCCATATCACTAGCAGAAAGAACTAACTCATCTTTATTTATCTCAAATAAAAAACAATCTAAAATAGGAATTGTATTATTTGAGTTTAAAACTCCTCCTATTGATTTTAAATGTTTTAATAAAGTAGATGCGGATACAACAAAATTCATAATAGTTAGTTTTAATCAACAAAATTAAAGTTAGCAGCTTAATAAAAGGCTAAAATCAATTTTAGTTTTAAACTATTTTTTAACAGGAACCAAAGGGGTGAAATATGCAGAAGTGATCAACAATTTTCCGAAGACAAAATACTGTATTAATGCCCACTCTTTGTTGTTTGCAAACTGTAGGAACAATCTGTCCGGATCGTACTGATAGGTAATGCCGTGCTCAGGAATTTTTGTAGTACTTGGCTGTTTGTTATAAAACTTATATTCACTGGTTTTCATATCAGTAGTTGTAATACTGATAATAGAAAAAGGTTTATTTGCAGAAAGGGAGTCGGTTAATTTTTTGTTTTTTCCGGTGATTAACACTTCGTAAGAGATGTTTTGAAAATAAGCTAAGTATTGCTTCATCTTCAATTCATCAAAAACCATCTCCCTATTTTTATCGTTTTTTAAAGTAAATGAACTTGTGCTATTCAAGTCGATAGTAAACGAGGAATCTGGCATATTAAAATGCTGAACTTTAATTTGTTTTAATTGCGGAGGTATGTAATTTAACACTATCCTATCTCTCCATTCATTTTCGTTGGCTATATACCTAGGTAACAGATAACCTTTAAAGCCCGGAATAAAACAAACAAACGGATCGGTATAATTTTTTCCGGACTCTAAATCGGTTAGCAACATATAAGATCCTTCAGAGTCAGGTGTTTCGTGTCCAACATAATATTGTTTCACCAGGTCATCGCCAACATAAATTTCAACTTTTAGGGCCTGTGAAGACATGTACTTAAGAACATTTTCTTTATAGGTTTTTGCCACCGGCATTTTTACCTCAACATGTTTAATTACCTCAAATAAGTTTAATATAGCGTCGGTTCTGCAATTGTATTTTTCGTTTACCATCCAACCCTTTGTTGTTCGAGTTAAGGTAGCGTTGTTGCCGTCTTTATCTGCTATAAAAATTTTTGTTACCGAAGCAGTGTCTTTGAACTTAAAATTTCTGGAATCTTCGTTAACGGTGGTTGAAGAGTGTTTTGATCTATATATAAAAATAGAAACCCCAACAAGAATTAATAAAATGGCAATAATAATGCTTGAAGAAACCTTTTTCATTTTAAATGATCTGAGAACGATACGGCTTATTTAAACTCACTACGTGAATCAAATAAAGAACTTGCAAGGTTATTAAAACGGATTCCCACTTCAAAACCACCCGCATATCTTGTTGCTGCACGGTATCCTGAAATATTAATATCATATGAACCGAAAAAAACCCAATCACCTGTTTCAAAGATCAATTTAGCGATGATAGCATCTTTTGAACGGTAAAAACCACCAATGCCTATTGCATTTTCTGTTTTTTGCCCGGTTACTTTGGTACCAACTTTCATGCGATATCTTACATAAGAACCTGTAACAAATTGCCATGCTTTGCCTTGACGGCTATAAAGGAATGTTGGAGTAACAGAAAATTTAGTATCTTCAAAATCAAAATGGGTAATAATATTTCCTGTTAATCTAACTGGCAAACGATAATTAGAGCCCGGTCCAAAATCCTGTACAGGTTTATTCAAATGAAAAGCCCCAACAGAAATTTTTACCGAAGAAACATCATCATGATCCTGATCTGTTTTTACTTTTGCATATTCATACGCCATACCTGCAGCAATATCAGTTGTAGTGTATTGCCTGTAAACTACAGTCTCTCCAATTGACAAGGTATTATCAATAGTATTTCCATCAAATTGTGAGCTGTAAGTTAGTTTGTTGTAGTTTGCATTATTAGCAGAAACTCCACCCGCGATACCAACACTAAAGGCACTTCTTTTACCGGTTTTAATTACACCGCTAATGTTTAATAGTGCATTTGTTTTTTGCAAATTTGCAGATCCTGCTCTATCATTAAAAACAGTTAAACCCAAACCTAAAAAAGCCTTACGTCTTTTGCTTTTAAATAACCCTCCATCAACAGAAACAGCTATGGTTTGAAACGCTTTGTTCATTGCGCCCCATTGACTGCGGTAATTAGCAATAAACCTAAAATAACCATTATAAAAACCTGTATTGGCAGGACTATTAAATAAAGGTGCTTCGTTAATATTTGAAAAGTGAATGTCTTGCGCCTTAAGATCTGTGCTAAACACAACAATCAGAAAACTTAGGATATATATTATTTTTTTCATAGATTTTTTTTAAAACTAAAAAAGTATTATCTCACGAGTGTTACGTTACCTTTTAATATTTTTGCTTCGTTATAAATATTTTTATAGGTTATTAAATAAGCATAAACACCTGTCATTGAAGGCTGTCCGTTATAATTACCATCCCAACCTTGGGCAGGGTCGGTACTTCTAAAAACTTCTTGTCCCCATCTGTTCCATACACGGAAATCATATTCTTTTGAGAATAAAGCGCTTCCTAAAGGTTTAAACACCTCATTATTTCCGTCACCATTTGGAGAAAATCCGGTTGGCATAACAATATCGTTCTTTTTATCTGTAAATACAGCAATAATATTATCAGGTTGATTGTAAGCGATAGCGACTGAATCCAAACTTAACGGTCTTCCGTTTAAAGGTGTATGGTTTTTAAATTCCCAATGATGAAATATAAACGTTGAATCAATTGGTATAGCCTTTAAAGGCATTAATGGGGTTGAAAAATAACTTCCTGTCCATTTATAGTTACTTAACGGAAGCGTATTTAACCTCACATTACCTGCACCCGCAGGCTCCACATCAATTGTTAATTCAAAAGGTCCTGTCATGCCATAACAGCCCGTATTACTGAAATAACCCCTCATAACTTCACATCTTTTATTAATTGTTCTTCGCAGACCGGCCGTAAGTGTATCCCAAAGATCAGGAGCTGTATTAAAATTTCCCGGAAATGGAATTGAACCCGGATCTTCATGATACTTCATTTCTTTTAAATACAAATTCTTCACGTAATCAAAATGGGCGAGAATGTTCTCACATTTTAATGGACCATTTAATAGATCCTGATATCTGTTTTTATACTCTGTTTGAAAAGAAACATTGCCGGTAACAGGTCTCATCAATGCATTTAATATGTTTCCATGCCCGTTTCCTGCAAAAGAACTTACAGGATAAGTTGGTGTATAAATAGCGCAAGGAGATGTGTTGATAGGGTCGTTATAGATTAATGTATTTGTTGCAACAGCTGTAAAATTAAAGATAGCAGGTGTGTTCCATAAATAATAATGCCATTTACCGCCTGGTTTATTTGCCAAAGCACCTTTTGCAAATGCAACGTTAAAGTTCCACAAATCACTGTTCATGGCATAACTGTTTAGGATCATGTAATCCATAAAGCTTGCTTTATCCAATTTAGCCATTACTTGATTATAAAAAGTAGTACTGCTCATTGGGTTACCGGGAGGATTGTTTGGAATTGAACCACTACCACATACCTTATTGTAAACCTCTGTTCTAAAAGTATTTTTTTGAGGTGGAGTTTCTGCTCCATCACCATTATAGTAATAATTAAGTTCTACCGAATCTGTTTGCTGGTTATAAAATGCCTCATAATCTCTATCATAACACTCTCTAAGATCATATACACCATCGTACTTTCCGTTTTTAAAAACTACAACAGGTTTAACATGCAATGGACTAACATTTAAATTATTTTTTGCAGCTAAGGATTGATAAAAAACATCTCGGATACCAGTTCCAAATGCGATACCTCCGTTTGTAGGAGAAGGAACGGAAGAAAAACTTTCAAAATCGCCTGACTTTAAATGTAAGGTATAGAATTTACGGCGCGGTGTTGTACCCAACCCTTCCACATTAAAAACATCTCCTTCAAAATTACAACCAAAACCTCTTCTATCATCAATTGTAATATAAATTCCTTTTTGTTTTGTTAACCATGCTTCGCTTCTAGGACGCTTAATTTGAGCGTATCCTTCTGTCATTTGCATTTTTTTATCATAATACTCCACGTGTATTTGCGGCCCGGGATCAATACCTCCTGAATTAAACCAATTGGTATCAGCCCTATTAATAGCTAGAGAAACAACCCCAAACTCAGGTTTAAAATCGTTATGCTCCTGATCAATAAAATACGTATTGGTTTGACAAAAACTTGGTAAATAATTGAGTGTACAGCTAGTTGCAGTTACAGTTGAAGGAAAAGCAATAGCCCTTATCATACTGGTATTTGCAACTATTATCGGGGTTAAAAATGTATACAAAACATCGGTCATTGTGGGCACGCTTCCATCTATTGTGTAATGTATCTCAAAACAACTTCCGGCAGAATCAGCCCCGCCTCCTAAAAAAATATCCACTTGATTTATTGGCGATGATGGCGGATAGAAACCTCCGGCATTTACCGAACTATTATTAACTGTAGCAGGTGTAAAAGTTGGTATTGGAGCGTATCCTAAATAACTGCTTCCTAAAGCTGTAGGATTAGAGAGCGTAAAAGAACTTGTTGGAAAAAGTCTCCATGCAGCAACACCCACATTAAAAATATCAACGCGCCCGCGTGTATGATTAGCCTTAGTTTTTTGAATAAAAATTGAATCTCTCACTACACCTTGAGACGTAGATAAGATCAACCATTGATTTTTACACTGATCTAAGGTAAAATTTGCATGAAAATCTGAACCAACATTTTTATTAATACCGCTTAACCAAACTGCTTTATAAGACCCCGAAGTCATTGTAAAGGTTGCTGGGAAAGCCCATTTTTTAAGGTTTAATCTGTCGTTACTTAACCAATATCCGTTTAGTGTAACAGAGCTTGTATGAGCGTTGTATATCTCAACCCAATCGCTATGATTTCCATAATTATCAACAACACCGCCAGTCAAATTTGAGGCCGAGTATTCGTTTAACACAATAGCCACGTTATTTTGTTGGCCCTTAAGGGTTGTTAAACCACTTAAAACAAAAAATAAAGCAAAAACTAAAATAAGTTTTCTTTTTAACATAATAATTTAACGTTTTAGTTCAAAAAATAAGTAATTCCAAATATACACATAAGTACGTAAAAACTAAAAAAAACGTTGGGTGTGGTTATATAATTGTTAAATTCTTATTGTTAATTACCAAATCAAAAGGCTAACTTTGTACTCCTGTTATGAGCGATATTATACATCATGAATGCGGCGTTGCCTTAGTTAGGTTGCTTAAGCCGCTTGAATACTACAAAACTAAATACGGTTCGGCAAGATATGGCTTACATAAGCTTTATCAAACCATGGAAAAAATGATCAACCGTGGGCAAGATGGCGCCGGGATTGCTACCATTAAATTTGATGCTAAACCGGGAACCACCTATTTAGATCGCTTAAGATCAATAGAGCCAAAGGCTACACAAGATATTTTCGGTCAGGTAAATAATTTATTTATAGATGCTCAACGTAACAATCCGGAAGAGTATAAAAACGCCAATTGGCAGAAAGAAAACATCCCGTTTTTAGGGGAATTGATGCTTGGTCACTTACGCTACGGAACTTTTGGAAAAAACAGCGTACACAGCTGTCATCCTTTTAAACGTCAGAATAACTGGATGAGCCGTAACTTAGTTGTTGCCGGTAATTTTAACTTAACTAACGTTGATGAATTATTTACGCACTTGGTGGAACTTGGACAACATCCTGTTGAAAAAGCCGATACGGTAACTGTAATGGAAAAAATTGGTCACTTTTTAGATAAAGATAACGACCGTTTATTTAAAAAATTTAAAGAACAGAACGATAAAAATTACGAGATAAGTAAACTTATTCAAGCCAATATAGATGTAGCCTCTATTCTCAGAGAAAGCAGTAAGCGTTGGGATGGCGGTTATGTGATGTGTGGAATGATCGGTCATGGCGATGCTTTTGTGTTGCGCGATCCTAACGGCATCAGACCAGGCTATTTTTATCAAGATGATGAAATAATCGTTGTTGCTAGCGAGAGACCGGTAATACAAACTGTATTTAATGTGCCTTTTGAAAGTGTGCAGGAAATTAAACCGGGCCATGCCTTAATAATTAAAAAAGACGGTACGCTTACCGAAGAAGAAATAATTGAGCCACAGAAAAAATTATCATGTTCGTTCGAACGTATTTATTTTAGTCGTGGTAACGATGCGGATATTTATAAAGAACGTAATCAATTAGGAAGAAATTTAACTCAAAGTGTATTAAAGTCAGTAGATCACGATCTTGAAAATACAGTTTTCAGTTATATTCCAAATACTGCCGAAGTTGCATTTGGCGGCCTAATTGAGGGTATTGATGATTTTGTGAATAATTGGAAAGCAGAAGAGATCATTAAATTAAAAGATAATTTAGCAGAGCCTCAATTAAAAAAAATATTAGGAACGCATCCGCGAATTCATAAAGTTGTTTTAAAAGATGCTAAGCAGCGCACATTTATCACGCCCGATGAAGGCCGCGATAGTCTTGTAAATTTAGTGTACGATATAACCTATGGTACAGTAAAAAAAGGCGTTGACAGTTTGGTTATTTTAGATGATAGTATTGTAAGAGGAACAACCTTAAAACAAAGTATCTTAAAAATATTAGACAGATTAGGTCCAAAAAAGATCATTGTTGTAAGCTCAGCGCCGCAGATCAGGTATCCTGATTGTTACGGTATTGATATGGCTGTATTAGGCAAATTTGTTGCCTTTGACGCTGCAATTGCTTTATTAAAACAAAACGGAAAAGAGAGTTTAATTCAAGAAATTTATCAACGTGCCAAATTAGAACTTGAAAAACCAAAAGAAGAACAGGTTAATTTAGTAAAAGAAATTTACGCTAATTTTTCTGCCGAGCAGATATCAGATAAAATTGCAGAATTAATAAAACCTAAAGGGTTAAATGCAGAATTAGTTCTTATTTATCAAAAATTAGATGGTCTTCATAGTGCTTGTCCGGATAATTTAGGCGATTTGTATTTTATAGGTAACTACCAAACTCCGGTTGGCAACAAGGTAAGCAATCAATCTTTTGTAAATTATATGGAAGGCAATAATACCCGCGCCTACTAGAAATTAAAAAAGGAAATACAAAAACGTATTTCCTTTTTTTCTAAAAATAAATTTAAGTAATTAATACAATTTCAACGCTTCATTAAATTGCTGCGCAATGGAACCCATTAAATTGCTGCGCACTGGGACCCATTAAATTGCTGCGCAATTTAATCCTCCAAAACACTAATGCGGTTCAATCCATCTATTTGAATGGTTCTTTTTCCTGTTCCTCTTTTTGGAATAGATATAGATGAGCTATAGATCTTTTTTGTTTTTGTTATACATCGAATTGTTTTTTCGCCTGAGGTTATTTTTTTATATTCTGTTGTAGCCTGACGATCAGTTTGCGCAAATACAATGTCGCTGTTACCGATAATTAATGAATCAATTAGCTCTGTATTGTAATTTGTGAATCTAACCTCGTAACCCTTTCCGCAGGATGAAAAAACAATAGTTAATGCAATTAAAAATGCTGTAATAAGAATTTTAAATTTTTTCATTTTATTAAATTTAAGAATTAAAATTTACGGTTCATCTCTCTTTCTATATCGCGCTTTTTAATATCATCGCGTTTATCGTACAATTTTTTTCCCTTTGCCAGGGCAATTTCCATTTTAGCAAAACCTTTATCATTAATAAATAAGCGCGTTGGTATAACCGTTAAACCTTGGTCTTTTACCTTCTTTAATAATTTATTTAATTCTTGTCTGCTTAATAACAGTTTCCGCTCTCTCAGAGCTTCGTGTTGATAAAAGGAAGCATCTGCATATTCTGAAATATGGAGGTTTTTTACAAATAATTCATCATTCCTAAAATAACAATAACTATCCGAAAGACCTGCCTTCCCCTCACGAATTGACTTGATCTCGGTACCCTTTAAAACAAGTCCGGCCACAAGGGTATCTAAAAACTGATAATCAAATCTAGCTCTTCTGTTTTCAATGTTAATGGTATTGCTTAATTTAGCCACAAAGCAAATTTACAATTAAAAATGCAAGATTCATCCCTTTTATTAAAAGCAGTTAGTGAAACTGAGATCGAAAAAATTGCCGATCTGGCAAAAATAATTTGGCAAAAACACTACCCGCCTATTATTGGCCAAGAGCAGGTTGATTACATGCTTAAAAACATGTACAATACAAAAAGCCTTTTAAACCAAATAAATGAAAAAGGACAACAATTTTATTTTATAATTTTCGAAAACGAAACCATTGGATTTATATCTGTTACCAATGAAAAAGACGGATGCTGGATGCTAAATAAATTTTATGTCTTGGACAAAGAAGCCGGAAAAGGCATAGGCACTGCGATTCTGGAAGAATTAAAAAAAATTATCCAACCAAAAAAAATCCGCTTAACAGTAAACCGCAATAATTTTAAATCCATTAATTTTTATTTTAAAAACGGTTTTAGGATCGATGCCGTTGCTCAATTTGATATTGGCGAAGGCTATAT
>JBEIEI010000016.1:0-23385 GCA_040382975.1 Flavobacteriales bacterium | reverse complement strand
TCTTCTCCAGAGGAAATCGATTACACCCAATATGGCATTAGTGATGCTTTGGTAATTGACAATACCGGTGTTTGGAGAAAACGCGCGGATCTTGGCCGACACCTTAATTCTAAAGGTGTTAGCAAAGTATTATTAACTGCTCCTGCTAAAGGTGATGTGCCTAATGTTGTGCACGGTGTAAATCATGAAACTGTTGATGTAAAAAAAGAAACTATTTTTTCTGCGGCAAGTTGTACTACAAATGCTATTATGCCAATTTTGCAGGTAATAGATAAAGAATTAGGAATTCAAAAGGGTCATATCGAAACCGTTCACTCATACACAAATGATCAGAATTTATTAGATAACTATCATCCAAAATACCGTCGTGGCCGCTCTGCAGCTTTAAACATGGTTATTACTGAAACCGGTGCAGAGAGCGCTCTTAAAAAAGTATTACCTCATTTGAGCGGCAAATTCACCGCAAATTCAGTGCGTGTACCAACACCAAACGTGAGTTTAGCTATCTTAAATTTAAATATTAATAAAGAAGTTACCAGAGATGAAGTGAATGAGATCATTAAACGTTATGCTTTACAAGGTGCTTTAGTTGAACAAATTCAATATGCGTTCAGTAATGAATTAGTTAGTACAGATATTATTGGAAGTTCTTGCCCAAGTGTATTTGATAGCAATGCAACTATCGTTTCTCCTGATAAAAAAAGTATCGTATTGTATGTTTGGTATGATAATGAATATGGATATACCCGTCAGGTAATTCGTTTCAGTAAGCATATTAGCGAAGTAAGACGACCTGTATATTACTAGACTTTTGCTCAGCAATAGATTTATAAAAAGAACCTCGTTTTAGATCAACTAATTCGAGGTTTTTTTATTGAAAAATAATTTTTAAAAATAGGAACAAATAGTGTCTTTTTATGTTATGTTTGTAATCCTTAAATGAATATTGAAACAGCCATAAAACAAGCTCTAAGAGACATTCCCGATTTTCCTAAACCGGGAATACTGTTTAAAGACATTACACCTGTATTTTACGACCAAAAATTGTGTACACGAATTGTAGATGAATTTATTGCGCGTTTTGATACAAAACCGGATGCTATTG
The DNA here is from genome assembly GCA_040382975.1 of Flavobacteriales bacterium. GTDB lineage: Bacteria > Bacteroidota > Bacteroidia > B-17B0 > Aurantibacillaceae > Aurantibacillus. The sequence goes on along the minus strand of JBEIEI010000016.1, from coordinate 22,280 downwards.
TTGGTATTGAAAGCAGAGGGTTTTTATTTGGTTTTTTAGTGGCAAATAAATTAGATATTCCATTTGTATTAGTTCGTAAAGCAGGAAAATTGCCGTACAAAACTGTAAGCATTGAGTATGACCTAGAATACGGAACATCAAAAATTGAAATGCATGAAGATGCTCTTCAAAAGGGATGGAATGTGATAATACACGACGATCTTTTAGCAACAGGTGGCACTGCCGATGCGGCAGCAAATCTTGTTAAAAAATTAGGAGCTAACGTTTTAGGGTTTAACTTTGTAATTGGTTTAGACTTCCTTAATGGAGAAAAAAAATTAATTAATCATTCAAAAAATATAACATGTCTAGTACACTTTTAGTAAACGAAGTTGGTATGAGTTTTCAAACTAACGAAAATCAAACAATGATTGCGGATATGATCCGCAAATTTGGTAAAGAACATATTTTACCAAAAATGATGGAGTGGGATGAGTCACAAGAATTTCCTGTTGAAGTTTTTAAAAAACTTGGTGATTTAGGTTTAATGGGCGTTTTGGTTCCTACAGAATATGGTGGTTCGGGATTTAGTTATACAGAATATGTAACAGCAATTACTGAATTAGGAAGCATTTGTGGTTCGATCGCATTATCAATGGCTGCTCATAATAGTTTATGTACAGGACATATTTTGCAATTCGGTAACGAAGAGCAAAAGAAAAAATATTTACCAAAATTAGCTACTGCAGAGTGGATCGGTGCTTGGGGATTAACAGAAGCTAATACAGGAAGCGATGCCATGCGTATGCAATGTGTTGCTAAACAAGACGGAGATTATTGGGTATTGAATGGTACTAAGAACTGGATCACTCACGGTATCACTGGAAATGTTGCTGTAGTTTTAGCTCGTACCGGTGAATTATTAGACAGTCACGGTATTACTGCTTTTATAGTTGAGCGCACAACGCCAGGATTTAGAGGCGGTAAAAAAGAAAATAAATTAGGTATGCGCGCCAGCGAAACTGCTGAATTAATTTTTGAAAATTGTCGTGTACACAAATCACAAGTGTTAGGAAATGTTGGTGATGGTTTTGTACAAGCAATGAAAGTATTAGATGGCGGACGTATTAGTATTGCCGCTTTAAGTTTAGGAATTGCAAAAGGCGCTTTAAACGCAAGCATTAAATATGCTAAAGAGCGTCAGCAATTTGGTCAACCGATCGCTAATTTTCAAGGTATCTCATTTAAGTTAGCCGATATGGCAACCGAATATGAAGCTGCAGAATTATTAACGTTTAAAGCGGCTGATATGAAAAACAAACATTTAAAAATGACCAAAGAAGGTGCTATTGCTAAATATTATGCAAGCGAAGTTTGTGTGAAAGTGAGTACAGAAGCAGTTCAGATCTTTGGTGGATATGGTTATACAAAAGATTTTCCGGTAGAGAAATTTTATCGTGACAGTAAATTATGTACGATCGGCGAAGGAACAAGCGAAATTCAAAAACTTGTAATTGCCCGCGAATTACTAAAATAACTTAACAAACCGCTTTCAAAGCGGTTTTTTTTTAATTTTAATATTATGAAACATTATTCAACGCACGCTATTGACCAGCTTACAAAATATGCTTTAAAAGACACTGCGGCTTTTAATTGGCTCATCAATAATGGCTATAGAGAACTAGTTGCAACATTTGATGCGATACGCGACGATAAAAAATCTTTTAAATATTTAATGGACAATAAGCATTTTGTATTAGCAGCTTTTGTTAATGCTATTTGGGATGATTCAAAAGCATTTCAATTATTAATGAAGGTGAAGGCTTTTCAATGGGCAGCTTGCGCTAACACAATTAATGGCGATGAAAAGGCCGAAGAGTTTTTAAAAAAATCAGGTAACGAACATTTTGTATTATTAGCGCATGCCATACAAATGATGATACATGAAGATGGTGATAGAAATATAAGTCCCGTTGGCGTGATGAAAAATTTATTTAATTTTAAAAAAGCATTCGAATGAGAATAATTGATAGTATCCCACATCAAAGTATGACCATAAGTATTTTTCAAATGAACGATAAATACCAGGTTAAATTTGAAGCCGGACCAATGGAGCAAATATTTAAATTTAATGTTGAAGAAGTTAGAGGGGTTGAAAATTTAAAAAAACTGATCACCGAAGATTTTATCGAAAAAACACGTTTGCGTTTTAATGAAATGTTTTTGTCAATGAAAGATCTGGTTTAAAAAATAGTATGATCATCTTTCATAACAAACGTTGCTCAAAGAGTCGAGAGGCATTAGAATTATTAAAAGAAAACAATTGTGAAATTGAGATACGTGATTATTTGAACGTGCCTCCCACTAAAAAAGAAATAAAGGATATCCTTACGATGTTAAAGTGCAAACCTTTTGATATTGTCAGAAAAACTGAATCGATCTTTTTAGAAAACTATAAGGATAAAAAAATTACTGATGCTAAATGGATAGATATTTTAAGTAAATATCCCATTTTAATTGAACGTCCAATAGTTATTGATGGAGATAAAGCAGTAATAGGCAGGCCTCCAAAATTGGTTTTTGATTTAATCAAGCGTAAAAAATGATCTATTTATAAGCTATCCTAAAAAGGTTTCGTTTTAAGTTACAAATATCCCATTAATCCAAAAGTCAAGCCAATAACTTATAAAAGCAAAAGGCCTATAATTATCAATTGGCTTTAATTATATTTTCAATATTTAATTCTTTTAATTGCTCTTCGCTTATTTCGCTTGGAGCATCAATCATCACATCTCTGCCTGAATTATTTTTTGGGAAAGCAATAAAATCACGAATACTATCTGCGCCGCCAAACATTGAGCACAATCTGTCAAAACCTAAGGCAATTCCACCATGCGGGGGAGCGCCAAATTCAAAGGCATTCATTAAAAAGCCAAATTGTTTTTGGGCTTCTTCTTTTGTAAAACCTAATACATCAAACATTTTTGCCTGAAGATCTTTATTGTGAATACGAATACTTCCTCCGCCAATTTCAACGCCGTTAATAACTATATCGTAGGCATTTGCTCTAACGGCTCCCGGGTTGCTGTTTAATAATTCAATATCTTCAGGTTTTGGTGAAGTAAATGGATGATGTTTTGCGTGCCATCTACCGGCCAATGACGCTAATAAATTCGGATCACCTTCATTCCATTCTAAAAGAGGGAAATCAATTACCCACAAACATGAATACGTGTTTTTATCACGTAATCCTAATCTGTTGCCCATTTCTATACGAAGCTCACTTGCTGCCTTTCTTGTTTTTTCGTCTGCCCCCGCTACTACTAAAATAAGATCTCCTTTTTCGGCACCACAAACAGTTGCCCAATTTTTTAGATCCTCTTCGTTATAAAATTTATCTACGCTTGATTTTAATGTTCCATCTAAATTAACGCGAGCATAAACTAAGCCAGTAGCACCAATTTGCGGACGCTTTACCCATTCTGTTAATTCATCCAATTGTTTACGAGTATATTCCGATGCACCTTTTGCGCAAATGGCAATTACAGATTCTGCATCATCAAATACCTTAAAGTTTTTTCCCTTTGTAGCAGAATTAAGATCAATTAATTTCATTTCAAAACGCGTGTCGGGTTTATCGTTACCATAATATTTCATGGCATCTGCATAACTCATGCGTGGAATTGTAGCAATATCAAGATCTTTAACTGTTTTAAATAAATGTTTTACCAAACCTTCAAAAGTTTGTAAAATATCTTCTTGTGCAACAAAACTCATTTCGCAATCTATTTGCGTAAACTCGGGTTGCCTGTCTGCACGAAGATCTTCATCTCTAAAGCATTTTACAATTTGGTAATATCTATCAAAACCACTTACCATTAATAACTGCTTAAAGGTTTGCGGACTTTGCGGCAATGCATAAAATTGATTTGCGTTCATGCGGCTTGGCACCACAAAATCACGAGCGCCTTCAGGAGTTGATTTAATTAAAACAGGCGTTTCTACTTCTAAAAATTGTTGTTTATCTAAATAGTTACGTGTTTCAATGGCAATACGGTGGCGTAATTCAAGATTCTTTCTAACAACAGAGCGACGTAGATCTAAGTAACGGTATTTCATTCTTAGTTCATCTCCACCATCTGTTTCGTCTTCTATCGTAAATGGAGGTGTAATTGATCTATTTAAAATTTCAATGTTTTGAATTTTTATTTCAATGTCTCCGGTCGGTAAATTTTTATTTTTGCTCTCACGTTCAATAACAAGTCCTGTTACTTTTAAAACTGTTTCTCTCGAAAAACCTTCTTGATTTAATGCCTCACTGCTACCGCTATCGCCCGAAAAAATTAGTTGAGTTATTCCGTATCTGTCTCTTAGATCAATAAAAGTTGCTCCGCCAAGCTTTCTTGTTTTTTGTACCCAGCCGCAAAGTGTAACTGTTTTATTTACATCTGAGATCCTTAATTCTCCGCAAGTATTTGTTCGCAAATTAGTTTGTAACATGGTAATTTATTTAGTCTAAAATTAAGTGTTTTTGGTTAAAATTCAATTTCGGGATTTGTTTTTTTTAATTCTTCTTTTTGTTTGGCTATAAAGTCGTGAAGTTTCAGTTTTTCCTGAGTTCCGGCGGTCATTTCGCGATGCCCTAAAGCCAAATTTAATTTATGGATCTGTTTGTTTATTGAGATCGTTTTTTCGTTAAAACATGTGGTTGAAAATTTTTCCCAAATATAGTTGATGGCCAATTCGTTTGGGTGCGCAAGGTCTTCTTTGTAAAAGCGGTGATCACGCAAATCATCATTAACCAGTTCAAAAGCAGGAAAATAATAAGTGTTGTTTGTTTGTTGTAATAATTCGTGAATGGCTAATATCAAGGTTGATTTACTTAAATTATTTTCAACTACACCATCTTTTAAATATTTTACCGGTGAAACTGTAAAGATCACTTTAAGTTTTGGGTTAAAATTTTGAAGCTTTCCAATTAATTCAGAATAATTTTCAAGTATTTCATTTACTGAAATTCGTTTTTTCTCAAAACTGCTTGATGGTTGTTTATGGCAATTAGCAACTGTTTGATCCAGTTTTAAATGATGATATAAAAACGCAGTACCAAATGTAATGATCAATTGTTCAGCTTCTTTTAAGAATTGATGAGCTTTTTTATTTTCAGAATTGATCTTTTCGATCAAATCATTCTTATTGGAGCCATTAATAGATGAATGATGCAGATAGCTATAATAAATAGCATCACGCATTAAAATTAAATTCTCATCAAATGGTTTATTCTCTATAAGGTTATTAAGACAATTATAAATGCTATTGGGATTAAATAAAATGCCGTTAGAGTTGGAGTAGGTCTTAAATTTATGATCATTTAAAAGGCTTCCAATGTTTTCAGAAAAACAAGATCCCATTAAAAATACTTTGCTATTGTGATCAATAGTAAAATTAAATTTTTGTGGGGTATAGTTTAAATGAAATTGCATTTTTTAAATGGCTTTTACTTCTTCAAATTTTTTGTCGAGAAATTTTTTAGCGCTTTCGTAATTATTTTCAACTGCTCCATCTAAAATGGCATCTTTTAAAGAATTCTTTAAGATCCCTATTTCTCTGCCCGGAGGAAGGCTGTAAAGTTTCATTATTTCTTCACCGCTTATTGGCGGTTGCCAATTTCTTATTTTATCTTTCTCTTCAAGTTCAACCAATTTTTTACGTACAATTTCAAAATTGAGCATGTAACGTTTTACTTTATTAGGGTTTTTGGTGGTTATATCACTTTCGCATAAAAGCATTAGATCATCTATCTCTTCGCCTGCTTCAAATAATAATCTGCGCACAGCACTATCGCTCACTTCTGTTTTTGCTAACACGATCGGACGTAAATGAAGTTCTACTAATTTTTGAACGTACTTCATTTTTTCGTTAAGCGGTAATTTTAAATTCGTGAAGATCTTAGGAACCATTCGTGCACCTTTATCTTCGTGACCATGAAATGTAAATCCATGCCCTTCTTCAAATCGTTTAGTGGCCGGCTTTGCAATATCGTGTAAAATAGCGGCCCAGCGCAACCATAAATTGTCACTCTTTTTTGCAGTGTTATCAAGTACTTCTAAGGTGTGATAAAAATTATCTTTATGTGATAAGCCGTTAATGGTCTCCACACCATGTAGCTTTACCATTTCAGGAAAAATAATATGTAATAAACCTGTATCAAATAATAAATTAAAACCAACAGATGGAACTGGGGAGAGGATGATCTTATTTAATTCATCACTAATTCGCTCCTTAGAAACAATTTTTATACGTTCTTTATTAGTTGTTATTGCGTGTAATGATTCAGGATGAATTGTAAAGTTTAATTGTGAGGCAAAGCGAATGGCTCGCATCATTCTTAATGGGTCATCGCTATAGGTAATATTCGGATCTAGAGGGGTCCTTAATAATTTATTTTCAAGATCTTTCATGCCTCCGAAAGGATCTAGCAATTGGCCAAAATTGTGTTGCGATACGCCTATAGCTAAAGCATTAATGGTAAAGTCCCTTCTGTTTTGATCGTCTTCTAAAGTTCCGTCTTCAACAATAGGTTTGCGAGAATCTCTGGTATAACTTTCTTTACGAGCGCCAACAAATTCTATTTCCAGATCGCCAAATTTTACTTGTGCAGTTCCAAAATTCTTAAAAGTAGACAAATGAGCATCCGGCCCTAATTTTTTATGTAGTGCCGTTGCAAGATCGATCCCTTTTCCAATGGTTACAATATCAATATCTTTACTGGTTCTGTTTAAAAAAATATCTCTTACGTAGCCACCAATAGCATATGCATCAACATGTAACTCGTTGGCACACTCTTTTATTAATTTAAAAATATCTTGGTTAAGGAATGAGTACATTTAGGGCTTAAAAGTACGATTTTACACGCAAAAATCAGTAAGAAAAGGCTAAATGGGTTCTTTATTTTTTTAATTCAGAACGTCTCTTTTTTTCCTTCATTATGAGGTTTAATTCGCGCCCTGTTTGACCTTTAACACTGGTGTTTTCCTGGGCTCTTCTTATCAAATAAGGGAGTACTTCTTTTACCGGGCCATATGGTACGTATTTAGCAACATTATAATTACTTAATGAAAGATTATAGCTGATGTGGTCGCTCATACCAAAAAGTTGAGAAAAATAGATACGTTGATCGGTTGGTACAATGTTTTTTTGTTGCATTAATTCAACCAAGAACAGACTGCTGTTTTCGTTATGCGTACCGGCACAAAGTCCTATCATATTAATGTTATCCAAGCATAATTTCAATGCTTCGTTATAATCCTTATCTGTATTTTCTTTATTGGATTGAATGGGTGACTGGTAACCCATTTCCTGAGCACGCAATCTTTCTTTTTCCATATACGCTCCTCGTACCAATTTTGCGCCAATGTGGTAACCGTTAGCTTTCCCGTTTTTTATAGTTTCATTTAAATAGGCTAACCTATCGTGACGGTATAATTGAAAGGTGTTATAAACAATTACTTTTTCTTTATTATAAATGGCCATGTTTTGGTTGGCGAGATCGTCGATGGCAGGCTGTATCCAGCTTTCTTCAGCATCAATAAAAAGTTTTTGATCGCTTTCGTGAGCCGATTTGCAAATTTTAGAAACACGATCATTAACGCGCTGCCATTCTTGTTTTTCGTTTTCTGTTAATGTTTGGTTAGCACTTACTTTAACCAATAGATCAAAACGCGCTAAACCAGTAACTTTAAATACGCAAAACGGAATGTGTTTGTCTGTTTTTGCTTTTTTAATGGTTTCAAGAGTTTCTTCTAAGCAATTGTCAAAATCTTTTTCGCTTTCTTTTCCTTCTACACTGTAATCCAAAATAGTACCAATGTTGTATTTTCCTAATTGCTCAACGGTTAAAGAACAATCATGAATTGTTTCTCCACCAACAAATTGTTTGAAGATGGTGTTTTTAATTAGACCTTTAAAGCCAATGTTCAAAGCCATTGGGCCAAAGTTTGCACCTAGTTTTACTAAAGCAGGATTACTAATGAGTTTAAACAACCAATAGGAGCGTTTTAGTTCAGAGTTAGTTTTCGCTTTAAAAGCGTTTTCTGTATTATCGAACGATACCATTTTGAAATTAGATTTTAAGTTTCAGATCTTAGAAATTAGTCTTTAATTCTTAAATCCTAAATCTCTGATCTTAAATTATTTATTTATTAATAGCCAAATACTTCTTTTAAGTTTAGGAACTTAATTGTGCCGTATTTCTCCAGAATCTTCATATCCAAACGCTCTTTCTTTCCAAGAACCAAAACTGCAGTTGGTTTGCCTTTTATATTCTCTTTTTGAAAATTTTGAACGTCTTCTAATTTATATCCTTGTACTTTTTCAAAAATATCTTTTCTAAGATCTGTCTTATTGCCCATTTCTAAAGCTTTTAAATAATTAAAAAATATTTCGGCTTTGGTAATTCGTTGAGTTCTCATTTCCTGCAAGATCATTTCTTTTGATGAGTTAAAAGTTCCTTCAGCGTTTGGCATTTCATTTAATAGGTCACTTAAGCCTTTTAAAGCCTCAGCTAACTTATCTGCTTGTGAGCCAATATAAGAAGCGTTAAAATAATTTTTATCTGCTCTGTTTGGCTGGCTGTATCTTGAGCGAGTAGAATAAGCTAATGCCTTAGATTCTCTTAAGTCTTGAAAAACGATACTGCTCATTCCTCCTCCAAAATAATTATTGTACAAAGCAATTAATGGAACTTTAGTAGGATCGTATTTTATGCCATTTGAAAGTAACATTAGTTCAACTTGCGTCATATCAAAATCAACTACATAAACAGTTTTATCGAGGGTCTTTTCAATAAAATTATGTGGCGCAGGAACCGGAGTTAATTTACTAGGCACATTATGGTTTGCATTTAATAAAGTTTTAGTGGCTTCAATTTCGTTTGGACCATAATAAAGAACTTTATGCTCGAAGCTAGTTAATGATCTTATTTTATTTTTAATGTCGGTAGCAGTTATTTTATTGATCTCATCATCGCTTAATACATAGGTAAATGGGTTAACCGCACCGTAGCGAGCAAAGTTTAACATCGCAACATTCAAGATCAGATCTTTTTGAAGTTTTTGATCGTTACGTTCTTTAATGATATCTCCTAAAAGATTTTTAAGCACTTCTTCATTTACCAAAGGTTTTTCAAGCATTTTTTCAAATAGAGCTAGTGCTTTTTCGAAATTATCATTTAAGCCTGTAAGGCTTATCCATGTATTTTCATTGTCGTTAAAAACATCAAACGAACAACCTAAACGATAAAATTCTTGTTTGATCTTTGCAGCATCCATATCGGCTGTAGCCAAATAAGGCATGTATTTAATAACAATAGGTAATAACTTGTCGTTATTTTTTCCCATATCGAATTTGTAATACAATTCGAATAATTTATTCTCTACATTTTTGTTATATAATAATGGAATGTTTGATCTTAAGGTTGACTTAAGGATATCTTTTTCATAATCTAAAAATTTTGGTTCAATATTAGCAGGCACTGCCTTGTTTATATTTTGAACGAAACTCGAAGAGCGATCTCTGTCTACTTCCACCGGTGTGATGGCCGGTTTTTCTACTTTTTCGGTTGAAGCGTTTTCGCCTGTTTTTTTGTAAACAACCACATAGTTAGAGGCGTTAAAGTTTTTATTTGCAAAGTCGATAATTTCTTTTTTGGTGATCTTAGAAATTCGCTCAAGTCTATCCACTGATTTCTGCCATTTTAGATCGCAAACAAAAGCATTAAGCATTTCAGATGCACGTGCATAATTTTGCTCCATCTCTTTTGTTTTTCTTAATTTAAAATCGGTAATAACACCGTCTAGCAACCAATCAGGAAATTCGCCTTTTTTAATTAATTCTATTTGACCTAAAATTAATTTTTCTATTTCTTCTAACGATTGACCTTCTTTAGGCTCGCCCGTAAAACCCATTAATGAGTAATCTTTTAAAGGATAAAAGATATCATTACTGTTTAATAATTTTTGACCTTGATTTAAGTTAATATCCATTAAGCCGGCTGTTCCATTGTATAAAATGGTTGCCATTAACTCACCTAGATCTGCGTCAGGAGTGCCTTCTCCGGCAACACGCCATCCAAGATTTACACTGGCAGGATCGGGGCCAACAACAGTTTTTACTACTTTAGAAGTAATTGGGGCTTCAGGAACGAAAGCATAAGACTCAACATTTTTAGAAGCAAAGCTGCCAAAATTTTTCTCAATGTCACCAATTACTTTATCGGGGTCAAAATCACCACTCATAATAATTGCCATATTATTTGGCACGTAATATTTATTGTAAAATTTATTTATTTCAACCATCGAAGGATTTTTCAGGTGGTCAATTGTTCCAATGGTAGTTTGTGTTCCGTAAGTATGATTTTTAAATAGACCTTCCATTAAGGCCTCAAAAACTTTATTATTATCGCTATCTAAACCACGATTTTTTTCTTCGTAAACAGCTTCAAGTTCTGTGTGAAACAATCTTAAGATCGGTTTACGAAAGCGTTCCGCTTCAATTTTTAACCAAGTGTCAATTTGATTGCTTGGAATATCGTTAACATAAACTGTTTCGTCAAATGATGTAAAAGCGTTAGTGCCTGAAGCACCAATGGTGGCAAGCATTTTGTCGTACTCATTTGCAATGGCATATTTTGCGGCCACTCCGCTTATACTATCGATCTGATGATAAATGCTTTTTCTTTTTGCATCGTCTTTTGTTTGACGATAGGTTTCATATAAATTTTCTATTTTTTTAATTTCAACTTCTTCCTTTTTAAAATCTTTTGTGCCATAAACATCGGTGCCTTTAAAAACCATATGCTCTAAATAATGCGCTAATCCAGTTGCATTAGCTGGATCGTTTTTACTGCCGGCTTTAACCGCAATAAAGGTTTGAATACGTGGCGCATCTTTGTAAACAGACAAATATACTTTCATGCCGTTATTCAGCGTGTAAATGCGTGTTTTTAAAGGGTCGTTTAAAGCATATTCATAATTTAAATTAGATTGTTTTAAATCAACTACCGGTGTTGAATTTCCTAGTGGTTTACCTACGGGTTTGTTTTTTTTGATCGGTGTTTGTCCAAACGAAAAAATTGAAATTAGTAAAACCGGAGTTATTAAATATAATTTGATCTTTATCATATCGAGGGTTTATTGAAAAGTTGTTTTAATAATCTATTTCCAAATCAAAACGTTTTTTTAATTCAAGTAAAGCCGGATTTTTTTCGGCCATACTTTTAAAAATATCTACAGGTTTATAGGCTTTTCCTTGAGCTTCTGCCGCTGTTGTTTCAACTTCTAAAGTAATTAAATTGTTTTGAAGTAATTTACGAAGCTCATCCAAAAACTCTTGCTTAATAGCCATTAAGTTTTCTTTTTGAGATTCGTTATTGATCTGTAAGGTAATTGTTTTATTGGTTAAAATTATCTGCGCTGTAGATAAGGTTACTGCCAATTGCTTTGCTCCACTTTGTTGTTTACTCACCGCGTAACTTGCTATTACAGTTTTAACATCTTCTATAGTTACTTCTTTATTTGTTTCTTTAGAGATAACTTCTTCGCTTGAAGTAATTATTGTTTCGGTGAGTTTGATCGCTTGAGAATTTTTGGTTTCATTTAAACTAAAAGCCGATTTTATTTTTAATTGCTCGAAAGACACACTAGGTTTAGTGGCCAGTTTTATTTCTGTTTCCTGTAAAGCGGTTACTTTTGTTTGAGAAACGGTTGTAGTTGTTTCTGCATTTGACTTTTTATCAAAGGATACCTCTAGCTCGTCATTTTTTTTTTCCGCATCGGGCGAGGCGGTTAAAAAAGTTAATTGCATAAGTGTCATTTCAACCAGAAGTCGCTGGTTTTTGGCGCTTTTGTAATTTACATCTGTTTTACTAATTAAAGATAAAGCCTTTAATAAAAAGGTTAGGTTACACTTTTGAGATTGCTCTGTATAGCGGATCTTAAGTGCATCACTCACTTCTAAAAGCGATACTGTTTGAGGATCTTTACTAACTAATAGATTTCTTAAGTGTTCACCTAAGCCAATTAAAAAATTATGACCGTCAAAACCTTTCTTGAGGATGTCGTCGAAAGTGATCATAATTTCAGGAAGACCCTGAACTAAGAAAGCATCGGTTATTTTAAAGTAATAATCGTAATCTAAAACATTTAAATTTTCTACAACTTGTTTGTAGGTTAAATGATTTCCGGTAAAGGCAACCATTTGATCGAAAATAGAGCAGGCATCACGTAATCCACCATCTGCCTTTTGTGCAATAATATGCAAGGCTTCTGGTTCGTAACTAACATGCTCTTCTTTTGCCATAAAGGCTAAGTGACTGCTAATATCTTCGGTTTTAATTCTGTTAAAATTAAAAACCTGACAACGCGATAATATGGTGGGAATTATTTTGTGTTTTTCGGTAGTTGCTAAAATAAATTTAGCGTGTTTTGGCGGCTCCTCTAATGTCTTTAAAAAAGCATTAAATGCGCTTGCACTTAGCATATGCACCTCGTCAATGATATATACTTTGTACTGACCTAATTGCGGCGCAAACCTTACCTGATCAACTAAATTACGAATATCTTCTACCGAGTTATTACTGGCAGCATCTAATTCATAAACATTTAAAGAAGCCCCTGAATTAAAGGATGTACAAGAATCACAAACATCACAAGCCTCGCCGTTAGCATTAATATTAAAACAATTAATGGTTTTGGCAAAAATACGGGCACAGGTTGTTTTACCCACACCACGCGGCCCGCAAAACAAATAAGCCTGAGCTAACTGTTTGTTTATGATGGCGTTTTTTAAAGTATTTGTAATATGGCTTTGCCCCACTACTGTGTTAAACAGTTGTGGGCGGTATTTACGTGCCGATACTATAAAATTCTCCATGTGTAGGCAATAAATTTACGCTAAATAAGCCTTTTTAAAAAAAGTATTTGTGCTTAAAAAAGGTTAAATTATCAACTATTTGTTTATAAATATAATTTGGAAAGTTAAATTTATAGCATTGAATAAAAGATCAATGATATTACTATTTGTGTTAATCTATATGGTTAATGATATTAGCTCCCAAAGGTTGTTAAAAGGGGTGATAGTTGAAAAAGACAGTAATACCGTTATGCCATTTGTATATATCATCAATAAAAGTAACGGTAATGGCACCATGACCGACAATGATGGAAAATTTATACTCGTTTCAAATAATAACGATACGCTAATATGTTCCTATGTTGGTTATTCTAAAGTTTATTTGCCGGTAAATGCCTTAATTGCCAATAGCAAAGGCGAAATAAAAATTGTAATGGGTAAACAATTTATAAATTTAAATACGGTTACCGTTACCTCCTTTAAGGTTAAGCAGTACGAGAGGGATTATATGAACTCCATTATAGATCGGAGTAGAATTAAAAAAATGGATTATGCCACCAGTCCAATTTCTGCATTATACATGCAGTTTAGCAGCGAAGGTCGACAAGTAAGAAAGTTAGCTAAAATTTTTGAAGACCTTTTAATTGAAGAGGAAGTTCAAAAACGATTAAGTCCGGAAACCTTAAGAAGATTAACCGGAGATGAAAATATAGATTATTATGCTTTTAGAAAATATTGTTATAATGTAAGTAACGAGTTTATAATTACACACGAGGGAGTAGAGCTGTATTCAAAAGTGATGGAATGCTACAAACGCTGGAAGAATGAAAAGGGCAAAGGCTATAATAGCGATAATGGTTATAAAGAATTTAATCATGAAGGATATAAGAGCAGGAATAAGTAAACTCATTTAGGATATACGATTTATGATTTAAGACTTAATTATGAAAACAGATTTTTTAAGTACAGCGAAAAAGCAATTTGAGTATTATAAATTATTAGGTGAAAAAACTTTTGAGCAACTGAACGAAGAGCAGTTGCTTTTTGTTTATAAGGAAGATAGTAATAGTATTGCCATTATTGTAAATCACATACATGGTAACATGTTAAGCAGGTGGACAAATTTTTTAACCACCGATGGCGAAAAAGAAAGTCGTAACAGAGATGGTGAATTTGAAAATGGCATTAAAACAAAAAACGAATTAATTGATAAATGGAATGCCGGTTGGAAATGTTTGTTTGATACTTTAAATTCTTTAACAGAAACTGATCTTGAAAAAACAATTTACATTCGTAATCAGGGTTGTTCTGTTATGGATGCCATTATGAGGCAATTGGCACATTACCCTTATCATGTTGGACAAATTGTTTTTATTGGAAAAATGCTCACTAATAATAATTGGAAATCATTATCTATCCCAAAAAATTCATCTAAAGACTATAACGCCAATAAATTTTCTCAGCCAAAACACGATGCTCATTTTACCGATGAGTATTTGAAGAAGAAACAATAAGCATTTGTTTAAGTAAAGCAGTTTACGTTTTTTTCGCCACAGATTTCGAGTATTTTCATCGGTCTCTTTTTAAGAGTTCAACGTTCTTTATATTGTTAACCTTAACAAAATTGAAAATATTGAAGATGAAACTTTTTTAATTGGTTATAAAATTATTCCCTTTGGAAAAACTTTTAAACAAATTGTTCTTAATAAGATCCACTTGATTTAAACAAAAACAGTCAAAATAAAGCCGTTTACCTTTAAAAAACATCCTTTTATCTATTTTTAAAAGTATTCTTTAAAACTGAACGTACATTGTAAGTTGTTAGTATTAAAACAATTGTATATTATTTGCATCCATTAACATTCACTTTACCCGAAATACTATGAAAAAAATTCTACCTGTTTTTCAATTATTTTACTTCAAAAATGTGTTCAATGCAACATTTTTAATGTTCTTGTTTACTCTGCCAATAAACGTAAGCGCAAACTCAGAGGAAACCTCTGTAAATACCAAACTGCTTGGTCTTTCTTCATCCAATTGGCGTGTGGAAGCTTCCGAATCGGAATATTTCAATAACAATAATGTTATCAATAATAATAACAATGCCAACAATAAGCCTTCAGAAAAAAATGAAGGTATATCGGATTTTGTATTTACTCCTGCAACTTTAGAAAATAGCGAGACGCATGTACCCGCTCTGTTACCCGCTAAATCAACCTATGGCGTTGTTGTATTTAAAAAGAAGCGAAGCCTTATTTATGTAAATTCGAAGGGTGTTGGGTTAACAAAAAATAACGAACAAGAAAAACTTAAAGCAAAACAAACCTTCATGGAAATTGCCAAACCGGCACCTTACCAAACTAAGCAATCATTAAACATAAACCTTTCAGTAAACAGTTCATCCGCTTCTTCCGGAAACGCAACCATAACCTCAACCAATCAAAAAAAATTAAGCTCCGAAAAAGACCTTAAAAAATTAATAGAAAAAAACAGAAAGTTAAATTTATTACGTTTTACCGAAAATAAAGGCCAGGTAAGAGACCAAAACGAAAACCCGCGTCCTGATGTGCTATTCTATGGGCAAGATGGAAAAATGGGTTTCCATATAAAAAATAATGGTATCAGTTACCAATTATACAAAATCACAAAATGGAAAAAAGCAGATTTCGGTGAAAAATTTAAACACGAAAACACTGAGTTGCCCGATGAGTACAGCCTTTACCGTGTTGACCTAAACTGGCTGAATAGCAATAGTAAAGCCCAATGGCACTCTTTAGACGCCCACGAAGATGTTGCTAATTTTTACAATGTACCTAACAGTGATGGTGTTACAAACGTAAACAGTTATAGCGAGTTAATGTGTCAAAATTTATACGATGGTATTAATTTAAAGTACTACGAATCCGAAGGTGGATTAAAACATGATTACATTGTTTCTCCCGGGGCAGATTACAAACTTATTCAAGTTGAAATAAAGGGTGCTAAGCCCATTTTAAATGCAGAGGGCCATTTATTTTTAGAAACTTCGCAGGGAAAAATTCAGGAATTTAAACCCAGAGCTTTTCAAAATGGCTCTGAAGTTGCAGTAAAGTATATCATTAGTGGTAATGTTTTAAGTTACGCCATAGAAAATTACGACTCGAAAATAGAATTGATTATCGATCCCCTCACAAGATTATGGGGTACTTATTATGGCGGTACAAGTACTGAATATGGGCGAGCCGTAGATACAGATGCCTCCGGAAATGTTTTAATGGCCGGTTATACTTTAAGTTCAGGCTTAAACATTATTTCTACATCGGGCAGTCATCAAGTAAATATTGGCGGTGGTTGGGATGCCTTTGTTGCAAAGTTTAATACCGCCGGTGTGCGCCAATGGGCCACTTATTATGGAGGCTCAAGCACCGATTACGGATACGGCGTTTGTTCAGATGCCGCCAATAATGTATTCATGACGGGTTATACAACCAGCAACAACAATATTGCCTCTGTGGGCGCACACAAAGCAGTTTACAACAGCGCAGACGCTTTTCTTGTAAAATTCAATTCAGCGGGGGTAAGGCAATGGGGTACCTATTATGGCGGAACCTCAACCGAAGAAGGCTATGCTGTAGATACAGATGCTTCAGGTGATGTTTACATGGTAGGATATACATCCGGCAGTATTACAGATGTAGCTACGCCAGGCTCTCACGACGACATCAGTAACGGCACTGATGCCTTTTTGGTAAAATTTAACACCTCGGGTGTAAGGCAATGGGCTACGTATTATGGAGGCGCAAGCACAGACTATGGCTATTGGGTTTGTGTTGATAATCAGGCAAACGTATATATTACCGGATACACTTTCAGTTCCGATGCCATTTCTACACCCGGTTCGCATCAAGCAACCTACATAGGCACAGATGCTTTTTTAGCCAAATTCAATTCAGCGGGGGTTAGGCAATGGGGAACCTACTATGGGGGCACCTCTACTGAGTATGGTCAAGGTGTTTGCGTTGACGCAGCCAATAATGTTTTTTTAGCAGGCTATACCTCGGGAAGTGCAACTGATATAGCAAGCGTTGGTGCGCACGATGCAATTGTTAATGGGGGGGATGCCTTTTTGGCAAAGTTTGATTCTGCCGGCGTTCGTTTATGGGGTACCTATTATGGAGGCACATCTACCGATTATGGCTATGGTGTAACAACCAACCCCTCAACCGGGCATTCATTTTTAACAGGCTACACCTCCAGTTTTGCCGATATTGCTACAGTTGGCTCTCATGATGCTACTTTGGCAGGCACAGATGCGTTTATAGCAGAATTTAATCCTTCCGGTGTGAGGCAGTGGGGTAGTTATTACGGAGGTACCGGCACAGAATACGGCTATAGTATTTGCAGTGATAATGCCGGAAATATTTTTCTGGCAGGTTACACCTTCAGTTTTTCCGATATTGCTACAGTTGGCTCACACGACAATGTTCAAGATTCAGATGATGCCTTTCTTGTAAAATGGCAAAATTGTATTGGGCCTGCGGCGGCATTAAACACCACCAGCATCAATAATCTTCAGCGCTGTGTCAATCAAACCGCACCTTTAAGTGCAAGTGGCAGTGGCACCATTCGCTGGTTTGCTACTCTAACAAGCACTATAACTTTAGCTACCGGAGGCAATTATACCACACCGGCCTTAACACCTGCAGGTGTTTATACGTATTATGTAACAGGCGATAACGGTTGTTCGCAAAGTTTCCCGCGCACGGCCATAACAGTAACAGCTATTACTTCGCCAACTATTACGCTCAACAATCAAAATATTTGCTCAGGTGGCAGTGCTACCTTAATACCTTCAGGAGGTATTACCTACACTTGGAGCACAAGTGCCACAACACCATCCATTGTGGTAAGCCCGGTGGTAAATACAGTTTATACAGTACAAGCTGGTGTTACAGGGTGTATTGGAACAAAAACAGCAATGGTTACAGTAAGTGTTCAGCCAGTTGCACCTGTTATTACCCCATCTGTGCTATCTACTGTTTGTGGTGGTACAACAGCGCCAACCTTTACTGCAAGCGGCTCAACCGGCATATATGCCTGGTTTAACGCAATAAACGGACCCGTAATAAGTACAAATACTATTTTTACAACTCCCACATTATCTTCATCAGCCACTTACTATCTGGCGGCAGCAGCAGCAACTTTGCAGACAGCAGCTGGCAATTACACATTTACAAATGCTGGAGCAACAGGCACTGTTGGTCCTACACAGGCGCAAATAAATACTGCTTATTCAAGCTCCAACTTGGCAGGTTCGGTAAGCATTAACCCGCAGGGAATTCAGAATTTTACGGTTCCAACTACCGGAATTTACAGAATAACAGCAAGAGGTGCACAGGGCGGCGGAATTGCGGGAGGTCTTGGTGCTCGGATGGTTGGAGAATTTAATTTAAATGCCGGAGATGTTTTAAGAATTATTGTGGGACAGCTTGGAACAAACAACGACAATGGTGTTGGTGGAGGAGGTGGCTCTTATATAGTACGCAATAATATACCGCTTATCGTGGCTGGTGGTGGTGGTGGTAATAATGGAACAAATAATGCGCTTTGTAATGCTATAATTACATTAAATGGACAGCCCGGTTTTGGAACAAATGGTTTTGGTGCAGGAGGAACAGCTGGCAATGCAGGATTTTCAACATCAAGAGGTCAAGGCGGGGCAGGCTGGTTGCAAAACGGACCAGTATTTTCCCAGGCTACCACTGATACACCTGCACAATCTTTTTCAAACGGGGGAAACGGCGGACGTCATAACACCTCGCCCGGCGGCTTGGGTGGTTTCGGCGGTGCCGGAGGCTCATGGAATACAGGATTTAGAGGATCTGGAGGAGGTGGAGGATATTCCGGTGGAGGTGCCGGTTATGTTTCGTCCAACACAACATCACATGGTGGTGGAGGAGCAGGCTCATTTAACTCAGGCTCCAACCAAGTTAACACTACCGGTTTTAACAGTGGTAATGGCCTTGTTATTATTGAACCTATATCTGTAAGTAGCGTGGCGGGTTGTACATCTGTTAAAGTTCCAATTACAATTAATGTTGGTCCGGCTACACCAACCATAACTGCAAATAATTACACTGCCTGCATCGGAGGCACATTAAATATTGCAGCTATAAGTACAGCGGGAACTTACACATGGAGCAATGGACCAACTACTTCAAGCTTTACTAATACCCCTCTTTCTTCAACAGTATATACAGTCTCTTCAGGGTCATCGCCTTGTATCGCTTCGGCAACAGTTGGTGTTTTTGCAACGGCACAGCCTGTAGTTCCAACTATATCACCAGCTTCAACTACATTATGTGGTTCAGGTTCTGCAACATTAACAGCAAGTGGTTCATCAGGTAATTACGCATGGTCAACATCTCCATCGGGTCCTATAATTTCATTAGCAAGCAGTTTAGTTACTCCTACACTAATTTCCAGCTCTACCTATTATGTTCAGGCATATTCGGGTAGTATATTACCTGCAGCTACGTATACATTCAATTTTACAGGTGCACTTCAAACATGGGTTGTTCCGAGCGGGGTAACACAAGTTACATTAACATTAGATGGAGCCAAAGGTACAAATAGCCCTTCAACCCCTCTTAATACAGGAGGTTTAGGTGGTAGAGTAACTTGTGTATATCCTGTTACACCAGGTCAAACACTGAATCTATATGTAGGGGGTACAGCCGGCTATAATGGTGGAGGAATTGGATCTGCTACTAATGGTGGCACTGGTGGCGGGGCTAGTGATATCCGTATAGGCGGCACTGCACTTGCAAACAGAGTGGTAATTGCAGGCGGCGGCGGCGGCGGCGGATATAACTGTGCTGCAAATGATTTTGGTGGCGGCGGCGGCGGTTTAACCGGTGTTTCAGGCTTCCAATGTAATACTGCAGGTACCTATGCAACCGGAGGAACACAAATAGCGGGAGGAACCGGTATTGGACCCGGTACGCTTGGACAAGGCGGTAATGGTGCTAATACATACGGCGGCGGCGGCGGCGGCGGTTATTATGGTGGTGGCGGTGCTGCATATGGCGGCGGCGGCGGCGGTAGTAGTTTTACCAATGCTTCTGCATTATCTGTTGTACATACATACACAAAGTGTTAATGCAGGAAATGGAACTATATTAATAACAGTTCCTGCAGTTAATCTTGCATGTAATTCTACGCAAACTTTATCCAGTATAACCGTTGGTCCGGCTACACCTACTATCAGTGTTTCAAATCAAACTATTTGTTCGGCGCAAAGTGCCACCTTAACAGCAAGCGGTGCTCCAACGTATACTTGGAACACTAATGCTACAACATCATCTATTGTAGTAACGCCAACTGTTGCTACTACTTATACAGTTGTTTCAGGATTTGGCCCGTGTGCTGCTCAAAAAACAGTTGAGGTAAATGTACTACCTATTCCTACTACGCCAATAGTAACGCCTAATAACTTCACTTTGTGTTCAAATAGCAATTCAATTTTAACTGCGGCAAGTAATGCAACAGTTTTCGCATGGTCAACTACACCAAATGGGCCTGCATTTGCTACTACACCTACATTGGCAGTTTCGGGCCTAACTGCCAACACTACTTACTACGTTGCAGCAGCAGCAGGAACAGCAGCAGCCAGTGGATCGCTTACTTTTAATCATACCGGTTCTTCTCAGGTGTTTACAGTACCGCAAGGTGTTACCTCGGTTACCGTTCGGGCTTGGGGTGCTGAAGGCGGAGGGTCTGCTCTAAGCGGAAATTCATCCAGCGGCTTTGGTGGAAAAGGTGGTTATGCTGCCGGTATACTTACTGTAACTCCCGGATCCACGTTACAAATTAATGTTGGTGGGTTTGGTTTATCCTCAGTTAATGGCCTTGCGGTCGGAGGATTTAATGGAGGTGGAAGCGGCTATGCCTCTTCAGCGGGCGAACCAGGGAATGGTGGCGGAGGCGCATCTGATGTGCGCGTTGGAGGAACCGCATTTAATAATCGTGTGATTGTTGCCGGCGGCGGCGGCGGCGGCGGTGAGGATACGGGTGACCAATATGGAGATGGCGGTGGATTAACCGGTGTAAATTATCCGGCTTACGATGCCACTCAGACAGCAGCCGGTGCAGGAGGTGGTTTTGGTTTTGGCGGCACTACCGGTATGGGTGATGGCGGCGGCGGCGGCGGCGGTTGGTACGGTGGTGGTACATTCTCATCAAACTCCATTGGTACAGATACAGAAGGCGGCGGTGGTGGTTCCGGTTACATTGTTGGTGTAACAGCGGGTACACTCATTGCCGGAAATGCAACCATGCCAAGTTTCAGTGTAGGAACAATGATTGGTAATACAGGACATGGCAAAGTCATCATTAGTTGGAGTGGTAACGGTAATCTTTGTGCCACCCCTTTTGCAACAGTAAATATCGTTGGCCAGGTTGGCCCTACGGTTACCGTTTCAAACAGTCAAACCATATGTTCTACTCAAAGTGCTACTTTAACGGCAAGTGGGGCACCTAATTATTTGTGGAGCACAAGTTCAACTGCTTCCTCAATAGTTGTTTCTCCGGCTTCAACTACCATATACACTGTTACCGGCGGTTCGGCAGCATGTGCCGATCAAAAAACAGTTGGGGTAAATGTATTACCTACTCCTAGTACGCCAGTAGTAACGCCAAATAACTTCACTTTGTGTTCAAATAGCAATTCAATTTTAACTGCGGCAAGTAATGCTACGGCTTACGCATGGTATACCGTACCAAACGGTAGTGTCATTGCAAATACGTCAACACTTGCCGTAGCTAACCTTACAGCAAATGCAACATATTATGTTTTGGCAGCGGCTGCTTCTGCAGCAGCAAGTGGATCACTTGCTTTTAACTATACAGGCTCCTCACAGTCTTGGACAGTTCCTCCTGGCGTAACAGTTATAACAACAACTTTAAACGGTGCACGAGGCGGTACTGGTAGTATTAATGGTGCAAATGGAGGAAGAGTTATTTGTAATTATAATGTTACACCTGGACAGGTATTAAATATTTTTGTAGGAGGTCAAGGTGGCCCAATGGGTAATAATGCTGCAGGTGGCTTTAATGGCGGCGGAAATGCCGGCGGCGCTACTGGCCCAACTTATGCAGGATCTGGTGGTGGTGGCGCTTCTGATATTCGTGTTGGAGGTGTTGCACTTGCAAATCGTATTATTGTTGCCGGCGGCGGCGGCGGCGCAAATAATATTAATGGAAACCCCGGTGTTGGAGGTGGACTTACAGGCGGAAACGTGGGTTCTACAGGTAACGGTTGTATTACAACTTATGCAACAGGTGGAAGTCAATTAGCAGGCGGAAATGCTTGCGTTGGATCTGCTTCATGTTGTTTTTTCACACCTTCACCT
>JBEIEI010000015.1:0-23394 GCA_040382975.1 Flavobacteriales bacterium | reverse complement strand
GCAACAGCAACAGCAACAACATCAACAGCAACAACATCAACAACAGCAACAGCAACATCGACAACAGCAACAGCAACAACAGCAACAACAGCAACAGCAGCACAAACAAACCTAGTCTCTCTTGAGCTCGTCATCGTGAGACCGCGCTAGCTTCACCATGTCTTGCTGGAGGCGATGATACAAGCTTCTAAGACTTTCTTTCATAGTGGGCTTCATTGAAGTTAGTTGTTATGAATTATTTTTTATTCATTTTAATCCTTTAAAAGTGTCTTTGATCCCGGATGAAACGACCTACCTTAGTCATGATGCAAAATTATAAAATTGCCTACAATTGTTGTTTCAAATTTAATTTCCATTTAATCTACTTTTTTTAAATCTTTCTGATTCAAAAGTTTTATCAACTAATTCAATTTTTACCGGAACTTTAAACGACTCTAGTTTTGTGCGGCAATATGTTTTTACTTTCTTAACTACTTCTGCTTTTGTTTCGGTGCCGTTGTATTTTATTTTCGCGCAAACGATCTTTCCGGTAAACGCATTGCTTTCAGCATACACAACTACATCTTCTACTTCAGGTATCTCAAGAATAACATTTTCCACCTCTTGCGGAAAAACTTTTTCTCCACCAACATTTATCATTTCCGATTTTCTGCCAAGTATCTTAAAATATTCTCCATCTACTTCCACCGAATCGCCTGTAATAAACCAGCCATCCTCTGTAAACGGACTTTTTGCGTTCAAATAACCTAACATGGCAGAATCTGACTTAATTTGTAAGATCCCATCCACTACTCTTGTCTGATAGCCTTCGCCACCGATTTTAACCCACAACGATCCGTTATCTTGCGATTGAGAACGCATTACACCTAACTCTATCAAGCCATAAGTTTGCTGCAATTTAATATCGGGGAAAAGCGTATTTAAATGTTTTAAAAGACTTTCGGGCATTGGCTCAGCGCCGTAGCTAATAACTTTTAAACTTTTAAGAGAATGTCTTTCGTAAGCGCGACTTAACACCAGCATATTTAAAAATGTTGGTGATGTAGGCAATAATTCTGCTTTATATTTTTCAATTAATTCGCATACATAATCCGGATTTCTATTCTCTAAAACAACAACAGTTCCTCCGTTAGATAGAATGTGAAATAAAGTATTTAATCCACCCCAATGATCGAACAATAAAAAATTAATAGTAAGTAAAGCATTACGCTTAACATGAAACTTTGCTAATAATTTAGAAAAATCATGCAGCGCACCTTTAGGCTCACCCGAAGAACCGGATGTAAAGAGAACTAAACCGGGAACACCTCGTTGCTGAATAGTTTTATATAAATTATTTTTCTCATCAACAGCAGGAGAAATTTTTGTAATATTTATTTCGTCTTCTTTAATTACTTTAATTAAGTAATCTAATTGAGCGATGTCAATTTTTTTTGAGTTCTTATTTGAATGATTGATATCAAGTGGAACTACGATAACATTTTTTTCAATTAGCGTAAACAGGATCGCAATTGTTTCGGGAGAAAAATCACTTTCTAAACCCACAATGGTTCCTTGAGAAAAATCTTTTAAGGCAACGCGCCAATGGTTTATTCTTGCAAAAAGTTGAGAATAGGTATAACTGGCATTATGCCAAATTAAAGCAGTTTGGCCATTATATACCTCAAAGTTATTTAAGAAATACTTTATATTATTTAAGGAGGTCATTTATTACCAGTTCAATTAGCTTGTAATTTACCAAATTCCCTACTTCCTCATCCGGAATTGAAACACCAAACTCTTCTTCCAAAGCAAGAATAAGATTTAAATGTCTAAGAGAATCCCAATTCTCAATATTATCAGAAGAAGCATCATCTGCGATAGATTCTACAGGGATCTCGAATACCGCACTCATTACTTGTTTTATTTTAGTGTTTTCCATTTTAATTTATTTTTTACTTAAACCAGTTCTGTATTAATTTTAATATAATCTACTTTCTTAGGTTCAAAATTAGCAATATTCAGTGAGTAATGCTTAGTTCCATCTATATTTTCGATCAGGTTTAAGCCTACTTTATCATAAAAATCCTCAACTTGAGCATTTTTTTTAGTTGGAATATAATCTGCTGTTAGTGTTTGATAGCCTTTATTCGCAAGGTCTTTGATGATATGGCTCACATAAACAAATTCAATATTTCTTCCAATAATACGGCAACTCATTAAAAGTGAATCCAAGATCACATTTTTTGGATCTTTTTCGTCTTCTTTTGCAATGCAAACCCCCGTTAAACCATTATCGCCAAATTTATCTTTAACGAACATGGCATACACTTCATGCTTTTTGTCAGCCATAAAATGATCCACCTGACTTTCGGTATAACGGTAAGTTGTTAAATTAAATTGATTTGTTTTTTGCGTTAACTGAGCAATGCGTGGCATGTGTGCCTTATCATTTTTTACAACCGTTAGTTCAATTTCTAAAGAGGCCAAATAATCTTCAATAGAACTAAAAGCGGTTTTACTGTTTTCACGTTCAAATTGCTGCTTATACATTTCGGTTTTTTTAGCATCATCGCTATTTAAAACCAAATTAAAATACGTATAAACATTTTTTAAGATCAGATCGGGATACTCTGAAATTGCAGTTGGCACCTGTATGGTAAGTATTTCGGGAACTTGTTCTTTAATTAAATTTATTTCAAAATTAGAATCATCCACAAAAACCAAACTATCTATTCCAATATTTAATTCAGAAGCAATAGCTCTTAGATTACTTGCTTTATCAACCCAGTTTACTTTCTTAATCACGATATGTTCTTCTTTTAAGATCATATCCTTATGATTTCTTAAAACATCTAAAACATCTTGCTCATTATTTTTACTGCATAGGCCAACAATAACACCTCGTTTGCTTAAGAACACCGCTATGCGTTGCACAAGATGATAGAATTTACCGGATTTTGAAGTGGCCGACATATCAATGCCTTCCATGCCATCTTCGCCAATAACACCTTTCCAAAGTGTATTATCGCAATCAAAAATAATTGCCTTTTTAAGTTTACCGGTATTTCTTAAAAAAACAGTTTCAATTGCGGCAACATAATTTTTTAAGAATGCAAATGTGTAAGGTGCTTTTGAAGAATGATAAAAACGATAATCGATAGATTGTTTAAAACCAATATGTGCAAACAATTTATCAATATTTACAATAGAAACATTGTTTGTTTTCTTTTGCTCTACATAAGCATTTAACTCTTTTACAAATGTTTCGATCTTAGAAACCTGAACATTATTATTGTTGTAATATGCCGAAGAAAAAGAGTTGAAAATAACGGAAGGAGTATTACTAAAATTTTCGAAAATAATATCGATCTCGGTAAATAATTTATTTTTTAAGTTGTTATATTTTTCTTCTTCAAGATCTTCAAAAAACTCAGAAACCTGATCAACAATATTTAATACATCATAAAAAATTATTATCAGATCTTTATTTTTTAAAACAGCGCTATCTTGAACAATATTATCAAAATTACCAATCTCTACTTTTGGTTCTATTTGATTTAGTCGGCACGAATATTCTAAAACTTCTTTAAAAGAATTTACTGTAACATTTGAGAGAACACCAATTTCGTATGGTTTAGCATTTATAGTGCCTACCAACGCTTTATTTAATTGTAAAATTTCGGTGTATTTTAAATTTTCCATAACAAAATTATATCATTACTTGACCACCATTAACGCGAATATTTTCTCCGGCAAGGAAATCAGATTTTTCTGAAGCTAAAAAACTAATTACACCTGCTACGTCTGCAGCAAGAGCTAATCTTCTAAGCGGCGTTTGTGCAGCAGTTAACAATTTTATTTTTTCAGGAATATCTGCAGTTAATTCGGTATTAACCAAACTCGGCGTAACCATATTTATTCTTATTCCTTTTGGGGCCAATTCAAACGCTAACGATTTTGTTAAACCAATTAGAGCAGATTTTGCAGTAATATAATGCGACCAATCGGCATTTGGTTTTTCGGCAGAAAGACTGCCAATGTTGATGATCTTACCGTAACCATTTTTTATCATTTCAGGCACTACTGCTTGAATAATAGTGAAGGTTGATTTAATATTTACCTCCATTTGCTGTAAAAAATCAGTCCACACCAGATCTTGGAATTTAATATTTGGTATTACTGTTGCAGCACAATTTGCAAGTACATCTATTTTATCAAAGGCTCTAATACCTTTTGAGATCATCTCTTTAATATCAGCATCATTTAAAATATCGGCACTAACAATAATAGCTTTTTGTTTATGTTTTTCAACTTCGGCTTTAATTTCTTCAGCTAAAGTTTTGTTTTTGTTATAATGAATAATAACATTAAAACCATCTTTAGCTAATTGAATACAAGTTGCTTTACCGATACCACCCGTGCCACCAATTACCAATGCAGTTTTTGGAGCATCTTCTTTTTTCTCAACTTCAACAGGTGCAACTTCAGTTTCGATCACCTTAACTTTTGCAATACCCTTAGTAACTATTTGTCTATTTTGATTATGGATCTCGGTTTTAAGTTCTATGATCTGTTCTTTATCATTTTTCTTTAATACCTCTGCAGTAACCGTTAATACATCGCCAATTCTTACAGGCAATAAAAACTCTAACGATTGCGAGAACCACAAAGCTCCGTCGCCCGGTAATTTAGTACCAATGATAGTAGAAATAAATGAAGCGCCAAGCATCCCATGCACAACCGGTTTTTTGAACTGGGTTGTACTTGCAAATTTTTCATCCACATGCAGGCGATTATCATCACCTGTAAGCTGAACAAATTTTTCGATATCGGATTTTGTTATTGTGTGACTAAGAGTTTCCTTATCACCAACATTTATTTCAGAATATTTTTTCATGCTTACTTATTTTTACAAAACAGTCCAACCAAATTTGTGATCTTGTTTTTTAATGCAGTTTGTTCATCCATATCTTCTGCAAAATAATTACATGAATCAACAGTTTCCAATCCCGAATCTGTAATTAATGTTAATACCTCTTCTTTAGTTTTAAATAGATAAACGTGATCCAAGGCCGGAGAGTTGGTAGGAGTAGTGATCCACAATAGTCCGCCCGGTTTTAAAAGTTTTGACAGTTTAATTAAAATTTGTTTCGGTTCATCTAAATGTTCTAAAACTTCACCCAAAACAATAAAATCGTATTTGTTTGAATCGTCGTAATCAAAAATATCTTTTTTAGTATATTTTATTTTTTCGCCATCAAAACCAATAATTTTTTTGGTCATTTCTAGAGAAGTATCGCTAATATCAACAATATCAATTTTTTCATAATCAGGAAATTCTTTTTTCACTAAGTAAGAAAAGAACCCGTGACCCGGACCAATATCAAGAATGCTAAGTTTTGAATGACCTTTGAATAACGTTTTAAGATGACTTTGAAAGTACATGAAAATATTAAAATGATGTTTCCACATAACTTGCGAAACCAACAAAGCATTCATGTAATAGGTCATTACCTCGGGCTTAGAATAAACATACTCGTTAGCGATATGTTGATTATCACATCTGTACTTTCCATGCTTATAAAAATACAAACCTTCGGTACGCATATCTTTGATCATTTTTAAATAATCACTTGCCACGCGCTCTGAATCAAGACCCAAATTTTTAAAATATGCTTTTACTAAACCAAGTAATTCGTCGAGCTGAGCTGGGAAATGTTCTTTTATGTAAGAAATATTACCATTTATTTTTTTAGAATGTAATTTGTCTTTTTTTTCTATTTCAGAAACTAATTCTTCTAAAAAAACAACTGCGTTTTGTGTGTTTTCCATAACAACTATTTTATTTTTTAAACTTTAAAGAGACAAGCTCCAAAATTAAATCCGGCTCCTACTCCTGCTATTACTAAATTACTTCCCTTTTTTATTAAGCCTTTTGAATAAGCTTCGCTTAAAGCAATTCCAATACTGGCAGAACCTGTATTACCAATTTCTTCAACATTTGTGTAAGTTTTAATTAAAGGCACTTTCATTTTTTTCATTAAATAATCAATTAAAAAACCATTTGCCTGATGAAAAATAAAAAAATCAATTTCATCAATTTTTAAATTTTCCTTTTCTAATAATTTTTGAATAACCACCGGAAAATTAGTAACCGCTTGTTTCCAAGTAGCTAAACCATTTTGCTCGGCATATAATACCTTAAGATCTTCCGATTTTTCAGCGATCGGAAAAGATGATCCTCCCCCTCTCATTCTAACCGATTCATAGGTAGAAGAATCCGTCATGAATTTTGCACTTCTAAAACCCATAGCATCATCCACTCTTCCTAACACAACGGCCGATGCACCATCGCTAAAAAACACCGCGGTTTCTTTATCTTTTGGATTTGTATATTTTGATAAAACTTCTGCCCCTATAACCAATGCGTTTTTGATAGAAGTGTCGCATTTCATTCGTTCGGAAGCTACTGTTAAAGCAGTAACAAGACCAACACAATTTGTATTGATATCAAGGATCTGACAATCTTTTCCTAATCCGAAATGAGAATGTATTTTGGCCGACATTGGCGGAAATAAATAATCCTGACTAAAAGAAGCCACAATTACTAAACCAATTTCTTTTGTATCTATCCCTGAATTTGTTATTGCATTTTTACATGCTTCAATTGCCATTGATGAAGCGGTTTCGTTAGCCGCTAAATGGTAACGTCTTTTGATGCCTGTTTTACTGATGATCCATTCCGGAGTAAGTTCGGGAATGAGTTCACACAACTCTTCATTCGATTGAATTTTTGAAGGTAAATAGTGACCAGTACCAATTATTCCTACTCCCTCATCTTTCATTGCTTTCATTATTTTCAAATAAAAAGTTCTTTAATTCTGTATTGTTTTTTTTTATTACGCCAATATATTCCGATGCACCATGTCCCGGCAAAACAAGATCTTCATCAACGAATATATCAAAAATTTTCAATATGGATCGCTTTAGTAGTTCCGGATTCTCTTTGGGAACACTTCCGGCTCCTAACCCATTTTTATAAAGGATATCGCCCGAAAAAAGATTATTTTCAATTTTTAAAATACAACTTCCGGGTGAGTGTCCGGGTAAGTTAAAAATTTCCATTTCTATTCCGTTTAAGCATAAGCGATCGTGCTCGCCTTTAAATAAAAAATCCGGTTTGGGTGTTTCGATCTTATGATCTAATTGAGCCACTTTTAAAAAAAAATTTGCCGATTGAGACATTTTCATGTCTCCTTCGTGCAAATAGAAAGGAATGCTATATTTATTTTTTAAAAAAGCGGCGCTGCCAATATGATCAAAATGCCCGTGGGTTGAAACAACGGCAATTGGATGTAATTTATTTTCCTGAATTTCTTTATCGATCAACTCTGTATCAAATCCAGGATCAATTATAATACACTCATCATTTACCTTGTTTTTAAAGATATATGTATTTGAAGAAAATATTTTTTTATTTCTTATTAAATATATATTCTCGTTAATTAATTCCACCTAAGTAAATAGTTTGAGCTGTAATGTATGAACTGCGATCGGAAGCAAAGAAATCAATAACGTTTAAAATATCGTCTCTCTTTGCAATTCGCGGTATAGTCAAATTTTTTATAATCTCTTTGATTTTAATTTTGGCAGTTTCTGAATGTTGATTTAACATGTCTGTTTCAAACGCAGTTATAGCTAATGTATTGCAGGTAATATTTAAGGTTGAAAATTCTTTAGCCATTACATTTGCCATAGTATTAACACCGGCTTTGCAAGCAGCGTAAATCGATTCGCCAATGGGCTCCAATGTAGTTGTCATAGAACCAATATTTATTATTCTGCCACAATTTTGATTCCTCATTAGCTTTGCGGCTTCGCGGGAAACAAAAAAAACGCCTAACAAATTTACGTTTACCATATCAATTGCATTCTGAATGGGCATGATCATGGCATATTGAGGGGTTAAGACCGCGGCGTTGTTAATTACAATATCGATATGTTTGTGTGATTTCTTGATTTGTCTTTTAAAACAATTAACAATATCTTCTCCTTTCCCTAAATCTACAGCATAATGAATGTAGTTTTTATGAGAAAAACTAATTTCACTCCTACTTAATCCAATTACACTAGCTCCATGATCTAAAAAGTGCTTAGTTATTTCTAAGCCTATTCCTCTGCTTGAACCAGTTATTAAAACAACTTTATCCTTATACATAATTAAACGAAAGGCTTTTAATACTTATTTATTTTGTTCGTTGATCAATTCAGAAATATAATCCACTAAAGTAGTAATATTCGTAAAAGGGCTTTTCTCACGAGCCATTGCTCGATCATCAGTTAGAGAAAGGTCATATCCATGCTCATCAGAAAACAAAGTTTCTAAGTCGACAATAATAGAAACAAGTGAAAGTGAATCAATGCTTGAACCGTTCCCAAAAAGCACTGTGTTTTCATTTACTGTTATTTTCTGATCGTCAGGAAAAGTCTCGTTAAGTTGTTCTACCTGATTAATAACGATTGCGGTAATTTCTTGCTTAGTCATTTTTTTTAATTAGTTTTTTAAATTCTTCGTAGCTTCTTATATAATCTGATTCTGAATACTCTAAACTTGCAATACACATTTGTACGGCATTATGAGAATATTTTAACACTCTCCAACACAATTTCGGAATAAAAACACCCTTATCAGGAGAATCAAGAATAAATTCATACTCAGTTCCTTCGATCGTAATTATTGTAACAGTAACTTTACCTGCAACAGCAACCAAAATTTGTTCCAATTCATAATGCGAATGATTACCTCTAACAACATCTTCAGGGGTGTAATAAGTCCAATAAATTCTTTTAGGAACAAATGGAAGGTTATCTTTTTCGGTTAAAGAAATATACCCTAATGAAGATTCTCCGATCTTTGGAAAATTAATTAAATAGGGTTTTGTTTTATCAGTCATCAAACAATTTTTAGGTTTTTATTTATTCCGTTTTATCTATCGTAACTTATAGCGTTATGGCTTTTATCCGTTTAAAGATAGTTAATTTATTTATTTTAATTTGCTGCCGCTGTATATTTTATGAGGTTAACATTTTTTTTGCCCATTATAAATAATCCCAGCATTAACAAGATCCCTATAGGAATTAACATAACCCCTTTATTAAAAAGTCGCAATTTGTATTCCATTTCAACTTTGTGATCTCCTTTTGTAAGATAAACACCGGTCATACCATTATTCACATAAATTAATTTTGCGTCAGCGCCATCTAATTTTAAATTCCAACCTTTATCCAAAGGAAAAGATAAATACATGATCTCCGGTGCGTCTGCCTTTATTTGTCCTGCAAATTTTTTATCGGAAAAGTTAGAAAGGCTTAAAGAATTTTGCCCTAATTTATCCACCTCAGATTTATATTTTTCAAAAGAGAATTGATTGTTAAGCACTGTATCTGCCGGGTTATAGACTTTTAATCCAGAAGCTAAACTAGCATCCTCATCTTTTAAAACACAAGCCTGCAAACTCACAAAATCTTTTTGATTCATACTTAATTTATCAAAATCACTTTGCTTTATGTATTGGTTATAAGTATATCCAAAAGGCAAATTGTATTTATTTTTAAGCACCAGAACATCTCCAAATTTAGCAACCGAATCGTGTGTATTATGCCAAACCGGATTTGTATACCCTTTTGCCATAATATATTTTACGTTGTTAAGCGATTGTAAAATTGGTCGGTTAATTAACCCGGGCGCCCATCTGCTTTCGTACTCATTTTGTTTACTGATTACCCCATATTCTCTTAAAAAATTAATAAAGTTATTGTTAGCAAACGAGCTGTAAGATGAGGTTCCGTAATAGTCATGGATCTTGTTATCATTTAAACTTCCGTGAATAGCGCCTGACGAAAAATAATTTTTATCAATTCTATAAAATCCTTTTTCGTTCTTTTTAATGTAATCAACTGCTTCAACCGAATAATCGTTATAGGCAACCTTTTCCGATAATTCGCGCGTATAAATAGCATCTCTTCTGTTTACAGAAAAGCTAGATAAATAAATTAACTCGATGCAAATAAAACCAAGAAGAGAGTATTTTAAGGCAGTATTATCGTCCTTCTTGGTAATAAAAAATAATAGTACCGCATAAATCAACAAAGATGCTTTAACGAATAATGAAATAGTGCCGTCTGCATGAGCCTGCGTACCTTTAAAATAATTATAACTCAATAAAAAGATGCTCAATAAAACTGTTGCACCTAATGTTATAAGATTTATTTTTTTTGTTTTTAATATATGGTCGAGAGCAAAAACTCCGTAAACAATAAAAACTAAGGACAAACAAAAAGAAAAAATACGATAATAATCTCCCGAAAATAACCAAAAGGCATAACGAAAAAATGGAAATAAGGTTGGTATTAACCAGATCAATAACCAAAAGATATACCATTTTCTGGCAGATTTAGAAACGGAGGTGAATATCTGTGGCATAAGAACCAAACTAATAATACCGCAATAAGAAACAGGCGCTTCTAAAAAATTTTGCCAGCCTTTAAAATCACTCCCGCTTCCGATATAATCGCTGCTAAATAAGCGAGTAATAAAGGTTCCAAACTGACCTTTATCAATTAGATCGAACATTGGCTTTGAAGATAAAATATCGGTATAAGAACTGGTTCCACTGCCACGCGGACTTTCAACTAACTGTAACGCTGACTCTAGTAAAAAAGGCGCGCTGATCATTAAACCAATTAAACCAAAAACCATTAATCTAATAATTAATTGCATAAATGATTTAAATGACAATTGACCTGTTTGACCGAGTCTAAAAATAATGTAAAACAACAAAATAATACCAACTACATATAAGTTAAATGGCATTGAAATACCAATAAGTGCAATAGAAAGAACAAATACCAACCATTTATTTTTTTGAAAATATAACTCAAAACCTAAAAGCGCCATTGCAAGTGTAAAGGCCTCGTAAGTAAAAACATACCAGCATGAACCTATGATCATAAAACCACTAAACGAAAATAATAAAGCGCCTATAGTAGCCGAAAAATTAGAAACCTTTAATTGTTTTAAAAACAAATAAAATACAATGCCTCCGGAAACGATCTTTAACAATTCAATAAAAACATAAATTTTAGGCATCGACCCCGGACCGGCTAAATACCCAATAATCATAAAGGGATCCCTTAAAAATCCACCAACAATATTTTGCCCCATACCTTCTTCAAACGACCAGGTTGGCAAGCCACCCTTATTAAAATAATTTGCATAATTGTAAAAGAAAGGCCAGGCACCATTTACAGTATCACTTCCAATATCTTGAAAAAGATATAATTTATTTAATAAAATAAAATCTTTAAACACAAAAAAGGCAACTAATAGAATTAGACCCAGTGCTAAAAAAACGCCTTTATTACCCATTTTTTCAAAAAAATCAATTTGCGAAATTGGTATTCCTGAAACGGGTGGATTAATATTTTTATTTTTGATCATATTTACTTCGAAATAGGCAGTAAATATGCCATATTTTTTTCGATTTTTTATGCGAAATAGGCTTTTAATTTCAATATAAAAGCCTAAAAACGACTCTCAAAAGGAATTTTAGGAAAATGAGCTGAAAAACAGGAGCTTTTTTGACTTGTAATAGTGGAAAATGGTTCAGTAAAAAAGCCCTAAACGAGCGACTTATAGATCAGAAAATCGCTATAATTTCTAATATAATCGGCCTCTAAATAGGTTCTGGAGGCAATTACCAGACAAATTGCTCCGGCAGAAAAATTTATTTGAGAATCCCAAATGCCTGCCTCAATAAATAAACCTTTTTGTGGATCATCCAAAAGAACAGTAAATTTTTCTTTTCCATCATCTAAAACAACCTCAAACGAACCTTTAACAGCAATTAAAAACTGTTGGCAGGTTTTATGTGCATGTGCACCTCTAGATTCTGCAGAAGAAATATCATATAAATAAAAAACACGTTTTATAGGTAAAGGAATTTCGGTGGTGTTATTAATAGCAATTGCCGAACCAATAACATCTGTAACCTCTGGCAGATCGATCATTCTGCAATCGTGTATGTTTGCTTTAACACTCATTGCGCAGAGGTGTTTTTAAATGTTTCAAGATCTGTAATGTTATTAGCTGCATTATATTTTTCACTTGATAAATACAAACCAATAGCATCAGCAGAACAATTTTCGATATGCATCCAAGTTAATGCCGGAACGTACAACCCTTGATGCGACTGGGTTAAAGAATACTTTTGTGTACTTCCATCAACATTGGTTATTACAACATCAAAGCTCCCGTTTAAAGCAATAATTACAAATTGTGCTTGTTCGCATGCGTAACCAACACTATTTTTATTTTCAGCCAAATTTAATAACCAAAAAACACGCTCAATTTCGAAGGGTATAAATTGAGGGTTTTGCAGAAAAGTCAAACTACCTCTTGGGTCTACTATTTTAGGAAAATCAAGAATTTTGACCGGCATTACACTTAAATAAGAATTTCATCAAAGATATTATTTTTAAATTAACCTAGAAAACTTTTTAGAGTTATAACGAAATGCAAGTGAAATAAGATGTTGTAGACGATAATTAAATTTTAAACAAGTCATTTTTTTATACCTTTAACTATTGAAAAAAATATACATACTATTTTTCCTGCTTGGTTTTATTGGTTGTAAAAACACTACAAATGAAACCATACAAAAAGTTGAAGTTAAGCAACCTCAAAATGTAAATGCAGAAACTTTAAAGATTCTTGATGGGATATACAAGAATGCTATCGGCGACACACTTTTAACTCTTAACAAAGACACTTTATTTACCTTTAGATTTTTTGATAAACTAATAAACAAACAACAATTGGTTTTTTCTGACAATGGAAAGTTAAGTACGATTGGAGATTCACTGTTATATATCCTAAAGAACGCAAGACAATATGGCTTATATCCGAATGATTACCATTACTCGATAATTGAAAATCTATGCTCACAATTTTACAATAAAAAAGATGATTACTATGATGCAACGGCAATTGCCCAAGCAGAAGTTTTATTTACTGATGCTTATTTAAAATTTGGAGCACATTTAAACAAAGGGCGCTTCAACCCCGATACTATTATGCTTGAATGGAACCCAAAAAAATTAGATACCAATTGGGTGGCAGTTTTAAAAATGGGTTTGCAACAAAAAAATTTTCAATTAGCATTCGATTCATTAGAACCAAAACATCCAGGCTATCACTTTTTAAAACATGCCATTCAAAATTACATTGTTGAAAATGAAAAACTAAATTGGGATACCATATCATTTAAAAACATAACAGATACTTTGATCTTTAAGGAAAACCTAAAACAAAAATTAATTAAAACCGGTGATTATAACGACTCCTTAAAATTAAACGACAGTTTAAAATTAGCAAGCGCCATAAAATCCTATCAGAAAAAATTTAATCTTGAATCGGATGGAAAACTTGGAAAATTAACCCGTCAAACACTTTCCTTATCTAAGGAGCAAACCATTCGCCAAATGGAAATGGCACTTGAGCGCTGGCGCTGGGAACCATCTAAATACCCCGAAAGGTATGCTATTGTTAATATACCTTCTGCCGAAATAAATGTTTACGAATGGGATAAAAAGCAAAAAATAGATACACTGGTATTAAACAGTAAAATTGTTGTTGGTAAACCTGAAACACCAACACCTACTTTAAAAAGTAAAATAAATTACATGCTAATTTATCCCTATTGGAGTGTACCATATACAATTGCATGGAAAGAAATTTTACCGATGGTTCAACGCGATACAAATTATTTACACAAACATAATTTTGAAGTAATTAATTGGAAAGGGGAAGTGGTAAAAAACCTCGGAAAATTAAATTGGAAGAAGTTTTCGAAAGATTACTTACCGGTTAAATTCCGACAACGCATAGGTGATGAAAACAGTTTAGGTATCTGTAAATTCAACTTTAACAATAAATATGGTGTTTATTTGCACGACACCAACAGTAAACGCTATTTTAAAACCTTTTACCGTTACCAAAGTCACGGCTGTATGCGCCTAGAAAAGTATGTAGAAATGGCAAGGTTTTTAATTAGAGACGACACTTTAAAATTACCATACGATACACTTAAAGCCTACTTTGCAAGACCTGTTCAAAAACAAATTAATCTTCGGAAACCTTTACCAATTTATGTAAGGTACTACTCGGCAAATGTTGAAATAATGAAGGATAAAAAAGGTAGAACGAAACAAAATCCACAAGCTGAGGATAAAAAATTTAACCTGTTTATTGATATTTATCGTAAGGATGAAGAAATGATGAAGTTGATATACAAGTGATCAACTCTTTGAAGCCACCAACTCTTTAATATTTTTAATATCATTTTTAAAACTTAACAGTCGTTTTAATTTCATGTTATTACTCAAGAAAAACGCTACACCAATAGCTATTGCAACCGCCAAATAAGCCAAATTAACGGTGTATGCCGCTCCTTCTATATCATACTTCTTAATTAAGACCGGTGCAAAGATCAATGAAATTAAAAATCCAAAACTGTTACAGACAAGCGTTAATTTTAGTTTTCCGAGCGCAGAAAAATAGTTGCTGATGATCCCAAAAAAACTAACCATTAAAATTCCCGGTGAATAAAGCATCATTAAATGTTTAATTCCAAGATAGCCGTCACCAAGTAAAAAAATAAAAACATCTTCTGGCAATAAAAAAATAAACAGTACGGCAACTAAACTAAATAATAAACTTGCTTTACTTAAACTTAATGTCATTTCCGCAGACTTTATCGTATTTCCTGTATTAGCAACTCTTGCTAATAAAACAGGAGAGATACCATTTGAAATAATTAAAACAGATTCTATTAACGATGAGGCGGATGAATACAAACCAACTTTAGCAGAACTCGGTAACAAATAATAACTATATCGGTTACAAAATATATGCATCAAAACAGCAGCCTGACAAATTAATCCGTTTATGATGATCGGTTTTAAGTCAAATATTTTCCCTTTTGATTCTTTAAAATCAAATCTTAAAACAACAATGGTTGAAAACACAAATGCTATAACGAACGAAAAAAGTAATGGAAAAATATAAGCGCTGAAAGTAAATTCTTTTAAGATCAACAGTGAAAATCCCAAACCGATCAACAAAACTAAGGGTTGTAATAAATTTAATAAATTATAGATCTTAACTTTTTCTTTCCCTAAAATTAAAACGCAATTAAAGGTATTTATGATAATTAATAAAGAAACAATATACCCCATCCAGCCATAACCCGGCACATGTTTATCCAAAACAACTACTATAATATTACTTAATGAGGCAAATATCAAAGTATAAATTAAACCTAAAATATAAATTTTCTTGAGGTCAAATTTGGGAATAAAATACACTAAACTATAGCCGGTGTAAATTTCGTTTACAATTTGAATGATGGCAATGTTTAAAATAAAAATACTGATCTCACCTCTAGAACTAACTCCCAAATAACGAGATGAAATTATCAGAATAAAAAAATTTATAACCGCAACCAGTCCTTTGGTAAATAAACTGTGTATGATATTTTTAAACATAGGTTGTCAGGCTTTCTATCTTCAACGAAAAATCGTAAGAAATATTACCACTTAAATTGTAGAACTTGTTTAAGATCGGGGTGCAAACTTTTAGCAACCGGACAGGTATGCGCCGTATGCTCGTATATTTTTTTCTCTTTTTCAGAAAAATTATTGTTAGGAAAAGTTAATTTAATATGGATCTCTCCTACCCTTCTAGGTTCAGAATACATCACCTTGGTCACTTCAGCAACCGTGCCGTCAATAGATGTCATTCCATCTCCCTGGGCCTTTATCCCCATAACCGTCAACATACAATTAGCAAGGGATGTAGCCATTAGATCGGTAGGCGAAAAGGCTGCTCCTTTTCCATGATTATCTATAGGGGCATCTGTAATAATTGCCGAGTTACTTGCCACATGAGTGGATTCTGTTCTTAATTCTCCTAAATAGTTAACTAAACTTGTTATCATAATCATTGTTTATACAAAAATAGGATAATACCTTGTAATTCTTTAAATTTGTTACAATGTTTAAAACAGTTTTTATACTCATTTTTTGCATCATTTCTTTTAATGTCTTAAAGGCGCAAGACAATCCTGCCAATGCATTAAATATGGATGGCGGAACCACATTAAACGTCTTGTATAGGAACGATCAGTCGGGTAAAATATACGCTAACACAAGAGGCTTTGGGTTTTTATATCGCCGAGGCAAACATATTACAGCCAAAACACGATCATATTACGAAATAGATTTTCAATCGCTTAAACATCCAAAAGAAGTAAAAATTAGCGGCTCAGCCCTTGATAAAAAGCGTTTTATTTATGGAAAAATAAATCAGGTTTTTTTAATAAGAGGTGCCTTAGGAATGCAAAACGTTCTTTTTGCTAAAGCAGACAACAAGGCCGTTGAAGTTAGATATAGTTATTCGATTGGGCCAACATTGGCATTTGCAAAACCTTATTACGTGCAGGTATATAGAGCGCAAAATAATACCGGGGGTCAAATAAGCCCAGATGTTGTTAAATTTGATTCAGAAAGTTTTACTCAAGATAGTGTTGTAGGCCGAGGTTCGTTTTCAGATGGATTGGCAGAAACAAAAATATACCCCGGTGCAAGTGCAAAATTTAATTTAAGTTTTGAATATGCGCCTTATACAAATCTAATTAGAGCCATTGAAACAGGTATCTCTTTAGATTATTTCCCAAAAGCTTTACCTATTATGGCAAGAAACCCAAAAGAAAACTTAATCGTAACATTTCATGTAGGTTTTGTGTTTGGATCAAAATGGTATTAAAATGGAACCCACTCAAGAAATTCAAAAAATAAAAAAACCCGATTGGTTACGCGTAAAATTACCTACCGGAGAAGAATACGTTAAAGTTCGCGGCATTGTAAGTAAACATAAATTACACACTATTTGCGAAAGCGGAAACTGTCCTAATATGGGTGAATGCTGGGGCGCAGGCACTGCAACGTTCATGATATTAGGTAATATTTGTACACGCAGCTGTGGTTTTTGCGCAGTAGCTACAGGCAAACCTAAACCTGCAGATTGGGATGAACCAAAACGTATTGCCGATTCTGTAAAATTAATGGGCGTTAAGCATTGTGTAATTACGAGTGTTGACAGAGATGACCTTAAAGACGGCGGCTCTATTATTTGGGCCGAAACAATAAAAGAAATAAGAGCAATTAGTCCCGAAACTAAATTCGAATGTTTGATACCGGATTTTGCCGGTAAATGGGAAAATCTTCAACGCATCATTGATGTTCAACCCGATATTGTTTCGCACAATATTGAAACAGTAAGACGTTTAACTGCACAAGTACGTATACAGGCAAAATACGATCGTAGCATGGAAGTATTAAAACGTTTAGATGAGGCAGGCGTTAAAACAAAAAGTGGCATCATGGTTGGCTTAGGCGAATCAGATGAAGAAGTTTTTGAAACCATTGATGATCTTGCTAACGTAAAATGTGATGTGGTAACAATTGGACAATATTTACAACCAACTCCAAAACATTTACCGGTTGCACGCTTTGTTCATCCTGATGATTTTAAAAAATATAAAGATTACGCTTTAAACAAGGGATTTAAATTTGTAGAAAGTGGTCCGCTTGTTCGTTCGTCATACCATGCCGAAAAACATATTTTTTAAAATGAATTCCATAATAAAATTTTCATTTATTATTCTGTTCGCTTATTTTTTTCAAAACTGCGCACCTTCGCGATTTGTAAAACCGTTAGCAAAAAAACAACAAGCTGCTTCGTTCTCTTTTGGCGGACCGATCATTAAATTTGCCGGAGCGCCCATCCCTATTCCATTTACAACTTTAACTTATGGTTATGGACTAAGCGATAAAATTACCGGATTTGGAAGTTTGCACACAACAAGTTTATTATTTGGAAATTTACAAAGCGATATTGGTGCAACCATTAAGTTGTTTGAAAAAGAAAATAAATTTGGGATCTCTGCCTCACCGGCTTTACAAGTAGTATACAATATTAGAAACCAAACCGGATTCCGTGTTTGGCCAAGTGCAGATGTAAATACTTATTTTCATTTTAATGAAAAACCATCATATTTATATGCAGGAGTAAATTCCTGGTTCGAATTCTCGAAATATAAAGCGCACGAACAAAAACAAGAAAGGCATGCAATACCAAATTTACATTTAGGATATACCATCGTTAAACAAAAGTGGCAACATCAATTTGAATTAAGTTACTTAGGAATTGGAATACCAAATAAACCCGGAATAGCTGAATATATCGGAATTTCAGATAAAGGCGCTTTAGGTTTTTATTATTCATTAATTAGAAAATTTTAAAATGAGATCAATAATTCTAATAGCATTTTCTATTTTCATTTCGTCGTGCTTGAAGCTTGACAGTAATTTATACAATAACGACAATACAATAAAAGAATATCAGTTAGATAATTATACAGGCGTACAAGATTTTGTTTTAGACGCATCGTATAACATCCCTTCCAATTTGATCACTGTTTTTTCTTTACAATCTCAAGCCGATGGCGAATCAAAGGCAACAACTATTAAAGCGTTATATATTGGCGATGCGTCAAAAATAAATACAGACACGGTAATACTTTATTGCCATGGCAATAAATGGCACATGGATTTTTATTGGCAACGCGCAAAATTATTAGCTCATACCAATGGTAAAAACAACTATGGCGTTTTAATGATGGATTACAGAGGCTTTGGATTGAGTGAAGGGAAACCAACAGAAAATGGCATGTATGCAGACGTTGACGCTTGCATGAAATGGTTAAAAGGAAAAGGTTTGACCAATGATCGTTTAATTTTTTACGGCTTTAGTTTAGGATCAGCCTCTGCAACGGAGCTAACAGCTAATCCAAGATCGTTAACCCCGGCAAAATTAATTTTAGAGGCTCCTTTTGGCAGTGCTGCAATAATGGTTCAAGATGCTTCGCAATTAAATATGCCTGCAGATTATTTTACAGATCTGAAAATTGATAACGCCGAAGAAATTAAAAAAGTGAATCAACCTTTTTTATGGATACATGGTAACAACGATAATTTTTTAAATTATAAAACACACGGGCAAGTAGTTTATAATAATTACAAGGGAATTTATAAAGAAAAGTTTTTGGTTGATGGTGCCGACCACGGCGAAGTACCCGCAAAAATGGACTTTACTAACTACTTAAAAGTATTAGGAAGTTTTATCAGAAAGAATTAAATGATACCTACATCGCCAACCTTTAGCCAGCCTTCATTTCCATTATCTAATTTAATCAATAACCAGGTGCCGTTGTTTTCAACCACACGAATTTTTGTCCCTTCATGCAAACTAAATTTTGACTTAGCAGTTGCGGTTGGTTCATTCATGATCTTAACTTCTTTACCGGTTATGATAGCGAATTTATTTTCAACCTTAGCGTTTAAGGCAGAATATCCTAAAAAGTAGGTAGAGCAAAATGTAATAATTAATATACAACTCATTAAAAACGAAATTCGTTTAACGGTTGTTGATGTAGAATTTACAAAGATAAAAAACAACAAGCAAGCAGCGATCAAAGACGCAATGGTAAACCACGCCCAAGTATTAGTTGTAAAAGTTGATAATAGGTTGGTTTTAACGGCACTAATAAAAAAATTCTCTTTCGAATCTATTTTATCTATTGTTTTTGAAGAGGCAATTCCTAAATTTATTCTAACATCCTCATCATTTGGATTTACCTTGCGCGCTAACTCATAATAATAAATTGCTTTTCCTAATTCACTATTTCGATAGTAGGAATTTCCTAAATTAAAATACAATTGATACGATTTATAACCATCGCTTACTAATTTTTCGTAATTAGTAATTGCTTCCTTATAATTTTTGGAATCATACGCTTTTTCGGCTTTTTGCAATAACTCGTCACCAAATCCTTTTGTTGAAAAAGAAAAAAGACTAACCAATAGGATCACTATCCACTTATTATTTTTCATTTTAACTCGGTAATACTTTTTTATTTAATTGTTCTTCAAGATCTGCAATTAACTCAACTGTGTTTTTATAAACCTGCTGCAGGTCGCCACTTACTGCGCCAGGTGCATACTTCGCGTATTCGCTGGTTTCTAGAGTTGACACTAATTTAATGGTGCTTTGCTCATCAATATTTTTTTGCTTTAATACCGTAGTGATCTTTTCACGAGATAGATCTGCAACAGGAATGTTTAACTTATTACCCAAATAACTATTTAACGCCATTAAGATTTCTGTATAAAACTCATCCTTTTTATTTTGTTGCATTAGCTTCTCTGCATTAATCAATTGTTTTTTTGCCAACTTAGCAGCCTTCCGTTCTTTAACTAAGATCATATTGCTATTATTCTTAATGTAATTCCTTCTAAAAAACAATCCTAAGCCTAAACCAAAAACAGGCGAGATCAACAATAAAATATGCGTGAAAGAATTAAAAAACTCAGTGTCGGATTTTACTAAAACAAAATCTCCTTTCTTTATATAACGAATATCATTTTCGGTTTCTTTTACCTGAGTTTGTTGTGAATACACTTGCGCACCTTTACTATCAGGGTCCCCGGGTAAGACTGTAATTTTAATTTCTGATGCTGGAATAGTGATATACTTTTTTGAATCTAAACTAAAATATGAAAAATCTAAATTCTCTAATTTATATTCTCCTTCACTTCTTGGAATGATCAAATAATCAAATGTTTTAGAATTTCCGGATTCCGAAATTTTTGGATCATACGACTCAAAGCTCTCAGGTAAATTTAATTTTGGGGCATCAATCAGTTTTAAATTACCCTTCCCTGAAATTGTCATTTTTAAATTAAAAGCATCATTTGCCTTAAGCTCATTACGTGTAGCTAGAACTTTATAAGAAAAATCGCCTACAGCTCCAAAATAGCCTGCCGGTTTGCCTTCTTGAGGCACAGGTAAAACATCAATCACCAGTGGCTTACTTTTTACAGTCACCGGAACATCTTCATAACCTGCCGCTCCAAAAAACTGTTCAAATATATTTTTAGGCTTAGCATTGGTTTGTTTTCTAACGATCACATCGCCTTCAACAACATTTAAACTTATTTTACCAGATTTATTTGCAATAGCGGAACTCCTAAACAATTCATAGGTATAATAATTTACACCGTCTAAATTTTCAACAACTGCTTGTCCTTTACTAACCGACTCTTGCGCTTGTGCATAAAAACCTTCGTAAGTAGGTTGTGCGAATTTTTGAAAACCGATCATTTGCAAACGCGAATAAATTTTTTGAGTAATGGTTACTTGTTCGCCTACATAACATTTATTTTTACTGATCCCCGTTCTGATAAAAACATCACCGCCACTAACTTTACTGTTAAACTTAGGATCATCATTTTGACTACCTGAAGCCTGACCTGAAGTTGCGCCTTTAACTACCTCTAATACAATTGGCGCGCACTCCAGCTTTTGGCCGCCTGCCATTATACTAGCGGCGCCTATTGTAACTTTACCTTCTTTTTTGGGAACTAAACCATAACTAATAACGATCTGTTGGGTCATTACCCCGTTTGTATACTGAACGCTGTTACTTTGATTAGGGCCACTAACCACATCAAACTCCTTAAAACTTGGAGGGATATAATTAGAAGCGTTTACCGTAATAACAACAGCATACTCAAATGCAACACCAACTTGAACTTTTTTTGAACTAACCTGAGAATAAAAACTTTGTGACCTTGCTGCAAAAACAAAAAAACAAGACACTAACATCAGTATCCAAAAATTTTTATTTTTATTCATTGCCATTCTACTTTATTTATTTAAAAATTACCAATCCTTATCTACAGAAGTTTTTCCGGCATCTTCTTGTTTTTGCTTTCTCTTATCCTGCAATTTCTTTTCTTGGTTCATTAAAGCTTTTAATAATTGTTCGGCTTGTTCTTTATTCATTTGATTTTGTTGAGGAGCCGAATTTTTATTTTTATCCTTTTTATCTTCTTCTTTTTGGTTACTCGAACCACCGCCGCCTTTTTTGTCTTTTGGAATATTTTTTAAGGCATAAGCCATGTTGTATCGCGTTTCCTCATCTTTAGGATC
Organism: Flavobacteriales bacterium; assembly: GCA_040382975.1. Classification (GTDB taxonomy): domain Bacteria; phylum Bacteroidota; class Bacteroidia; order B-17B0; family Aurantibacillaceae; genus Aurantibacillus. The sequence goes on along the minus strand of JBEIEI010000015.1, from coordinate 1,238 downwards.
ATACTTCATCGATTTTTTATAAGCATCAAAAGCCTGCTGATAATCTTTTTTCTGAAGGTAACAATTACCAATGTTATGCCAAGCCTGGTGAAGTGTGTCTTTGTTTGAGATAGAATTAGCTACTTGCGCAAAACTTCCGGCAGCTTCGTCAAAAACCAAATTAGCTAAAGAATCTGTGGTGATCTTTTTTCCGCCTTGAATTAAATTTTGCTTACTTGCTTTAATTTCTAATGCATTTTTATACAACGAATTCCCTAAATTAAAATGCGCTTTTTGATTGTTTGGGTTTATTTTTAATGCTTCTCTATAAAGGTTAGTTGATTCTAACGTTTTGCCGCCGTAATACATTTTATTACCATCGTAAATATGCATAGCATCTTTTTGAGCAACTACAAAACCTGTTGCGTAAAACAAAATGATAATTATGAGATATTTAAATTTACTTAACTGCATTTCCAAATAAATTAATTTTTTTAAACCACTCACTAACACGCTCACTAATTAAAAATTCAATAAAAAATAATACAAGTGATAAACCTAAAAACCATTGAAACTGATCTTCATAATCCGTATACATTTTATTTTCTAATTGCACTTTATCTAATTCACCAATTTTATCAAGAACAGCTCCAAGACCGATATCTGCCTGGCTTGCCTGAACAAATACGCCATTAGCTTTTGACGCAATCGTTTTTAACAGGTTGGTATTTAATTTAGTAATAACGGTTTGTCCTTGTTTATCTTTTCTATAACCTTTTACTACGCCATTTTCAATCAAAGGAATTGGCACTCCGTTTTCAGAACCGATACCAATTGTATTTATCATTATACCATTTTTTCCGGCTTCCTCAGCAGCTTGAATGGCTTCCGAATCATGATTCTCGCCATCCGTAATTAAAATAATAGCTCTATTCTTTCCTTCGTCATTACTAAACGACTCTGAAGCTTTTTTAATGGCATCTGATACATTTGTTCCTTGCACGGGAACCATCCCCGGACCAATAGAAGATAAAAACAATTTGGCTGCACTGTAATCTGTTGTTATAGGTAATTGAACATATGCCTCACCTGCAAATATGACTAAACCCAAACGATCGCCTTCTAAACCATCGATCATTTTTTCGAGTGCATATTTTGCGCGTGTTAATCTATCGGGGCTAAGATCTTGTGCTAACATACTATTACTAACATCAATACAAACAATGATATCAGCGCCTTCGCGTTTAACTTCGGTTAAT
>JBEIEI010000014.1:0-23533 GCA_040382975.1 Flavobacteriales bacterium | reverse complement strand
TGAAGTCACTATTAATTTAGACAGTAGCGGAGATCCATTATACAAACGTGGTTACAGATCGGATATTAACGAGGCACCAATGAAAGAAGTGCTTGCGGCTGGTTTAGTAAAATTAAGCGGCTGGGAAAGACACCAAGAGTTAATTGACGGTATGTGCGGAGCGGGAACCATTGCTATTGAAGCCGCACTTTGGGCAAACAATATTCCGCCGGGATATTACCGCTCTAATTTTACATTCATGAAATGGCGCAATTACGATGAAAAATTGTATGAAACTATTTATGAAAGCAGCATCAATAAGATCAAGAATGACAAAGTAGATATCATTGCCAACGATATTGATGAACCCACTGTAAAAAAAGCAATAACAAATACTAAAAATGCAAAAGTAGACGATGCTGTAACATGCATCAATAAATCTTTTTTTGATTTAATGCCTAACAGACCTAATGGTGTGATCATACTAAATCCTCCTTACGGAGAAAGAATGGAAGTGCCTGAGATAGAAAAATTATATAAAGAAATTGGCAGCAAACTAAAAAAAGATTTTCAAAATTATAATGCCTGGATAATTACGAGCAGTCCGGAAGCTATTAATAGCATCGGTTTAAGACCATCAAGAAGAGTTCACATTTATAATGGATCTTTAGAGTGTCGCTTTTTAAAGTTTGAATTGTACGGAGGAAGTAAAAAAGCTTCTAAAAATCCGGAGACGATGACAAAGCGTTAGTGAAATATGCCACGAATCTCACTAAAAGCACTAAATATTTCTTATTCTTTTAAAATCATTTAATTTTTGAAATAAATTTTGTTCAGATCGATAATCGATCTGAACAATTATTAATTACACGAAAAGATTGTTTGTTTATTATTGAAATATATTTTTGTGAAATTAGTGCAATTAGTGGCTTAAAGATTCTGGAAATTATCCCTTTACCAAAAACTTACCTTCCATTACCGGAACAACCGGACATTGATTGGGCGTTAAGCAATATTTAATATCTCGTTCAAGATCTAATTTCGCTAAACGGTTACGATGCGAAGAATTGGCTAAATATCCAACAAGATCATGTTTCGCTAATTTGTAAAGATCGATTGCGGCTAAGGTTGAATCACACTGAGTATCAAATTCAGCCTTTAAAGTTAATTTCTCAGCAACTGCGCCGGCAAACAAAGTATCTTCCAAATTAAATTTATTCTTCCAGCCTGCGCACAAAAACAAAACATCTTTTTTCTCTTCATTTAAATAGTCAACAATGGCATCTAAATTTAAAAAGCTACCTATGATGATCTTATGAGCGCTCTTAGCGACATCAATTGCTTGCGTACCATTAGTTGTAGTTATAGCAATGGTTTTACCTTTAACTTTAGAATTCATGTAACCAAAAGGACTATTCCCAAGATCAAATCCTTCTAAAACCTCTCCATTTCTTTCGGCAGCCACCATATAACCGTTATTTTTGTATTCTAAAGCCTCTTCAACCGTGGCAACAGGTATCATTTTTAACACGCCATTATAAAAGGCAGTGGTAATGGCAGACGTAGCTCTTAATACATCAATAACAACAACTACTGAGTTGGGGTTATGAAATAATGGGTAGGCCTGAGGAGTATAACAAACTTCAATGTTCATCGCTTGATCACAATTTACTTTAACAAACTTAATGCTTTAAAATTACAATTAAAAAATTACATAGAATTAATACAAATAGCCGTAAAAAAACATAAATTTAAGGCATGATAAATTTTATAAAATCTAAAATTGAAGAGTCGATCAGTCTTAAAACCTCTTTATTATCAAATACCGAGATCTTAAACGCCGTTAACAAGACAATTAACGAAATTGTAACTTGTTATAACGCCGGCGGAAAGGTTTTATGGTGTGGAAATGGTGGCAGCGCAGCAGATGCTCAACATTTGGCGGCTGAGTTAAGCGGAAGATTTTATTACGACCGTCCGCCTTTGTTTTCTGAAGCTTTACATGTGAACACAAGCTACATTACAGCAGTTGCTAACGACTACAGCTATGATATTATTTATAGCCGCTTGGTTGAAGCAATGGGTAAAAAAGGCGACGTGTTAATTGGTTTAAGTACCAGCGGAAATAGCGCCAATGTTATAAAAGCATTAGAAAAAGCCAATGAAATGGGTATAACAACTATTGCCTTCACAGGAAAAACAGGTGGAAAAATGAATGGCATAGGTAAATATTTAATAAATATTCCAAGTACCGATACACCAAGAATTCAAGAATGCCACATGCTTTTAGGGCATACGATTTGCGAATTAGTTGAAATGAATTTATTTCCGAAAAAATAAATATGATTAAAAATTTTTTGGTTTTTATTGTTTGTTTCTTTTTGTTGGGAAGTAATTTTATTCCTGCGCAAAATGATAACAGAATAATAGATAGCCTAAATAGAGTTTTCGCAGCATCTCACGACACTACAAGAGTCAAAATACTATGTCGGATCTCAAGGATTATTGAAGGTAATAACCCCGATAGCTCAGCAACAATAGCTGAAAACGCATTACAGATCGCTAAAAAAAATAAATATTTATTTGGCATGGCATCTGCTTATGGCAGACTTGGCAGTGCGCAAACCACCAGTGGTAAATACGATCTTGCAATAATTAATTTAATAAAAAGTGCCGACATTTTTGAGAAAACCAAAAACATTTATGGCCTAACAAATGTACTTAACAGTATTGGCAATGCTTATTTAGGAATTAAGAACAATACTAAAGCTTACGAGCATTATTTAAAATCATATAAATACGCTAATCAAGAACCCGTTAACGAAAACATGGTGGCTGTTACATCCTTTGGAATTGGTAACATTTTAATGGAGCAAGGCAAAACTAAAGAAGCTATTGTTTACTTTAAAAAAGCCGAAGAAAGTTTTATAAAACAAAATATTTTAAACTATTCTGCCATGGCTGTTTCTATGATAGGCGAAGCTTTTCTGCGAGATTTAAACTATGTTGAGGCTGAAAAGAATTATTTAAAAACTATTACCGTGTTCAGGGAAATGAATGATGATTATGGTTTAGCTAACTCGCTTGCAAGTTTAGGATCGATAGAATTTATACGAAAAAACTACCAAAAAGCTACTAGCTATTATTTAGAGGCTATCAAGATCAATTACAAAAGAAACGCATATGACAATATTAAAAATAATGCAGTGGCATTAGGTGAAATATTTGAAGCTCAAAATAAGCCTAACGAAGCCTTAAAATATTATAAAACCTATATGCAATACAAAGATTCTGTCATAAGTATTGAACGTAACAAATCTATTGCAGAATCAGAATCAAAATATGAATCAGAAAAAAAAGAACAACAACTAAGAGTTCAAAATCTGGAATTAGAAAAATCGCAAATGCAGTCTTCACAAAGAGGTAAACTTGTTTATATTTTTGGTGGAGCCATGCTCATATTTATTGTGTTGCTGTTTTTTGTTTTTAAACAATTTACCGAAAAGAAAAAAGCAAATGTTTTGTTAACGAATAAAAATGAGGAAATTGAAAAACAAAAATCAATTATAGAAGAAAAAAATAAAGATATTACTGATAGTATTAATTACTCTAAACACATTCAACAAGCCATTATTCCGTCAACTATAAAAGTAAAAACAACATTAGCCGAATCGTTAATTGTTTTTAAACCAAAAGATATTGTGAGTGGCGATTTTTATTTTATTGAAAAAATAGGCAACTCCATTTACATTGCTGCCATTGATTGCACAGGTCATGGTATACCGGGAGCCTTACTAAGCGTTTTTGCTTACTCAAATATTAAAAATATTATTTCAAACGGAAATTTTAAAACCAATCCGGCAGGCATTTTAACTGAATTGTGTAAACAATTTAAAAGCAATTTACAATCACATTCTACCGCTACTAAAATTAACGACGGTGTGGATATGTCGATCTGCGTTTTAAATGAAGACAATAATAAAATTTATTTTTCGGGTGCAAAAAACAATATGCTTAGGGTTACCAATGATGGTTTAAAAGAATACAAAGCCAACAGATGGGGTGTAAGTGGCTCAAATGAAGAAAAACAAACAATGTTTACCAACCACGAAATTGATGCTACTCCGGGCGAAAAATACTTTTTATTTACAGATGGTTTTGCTGATCAGTTTGGCGGACCAAAAAGAAAGAAGTTTAAACTTAAACAATTAGAAGAATTACTTCTAAGAACGCATCATATGCCTTTTGAAGAACAAAGTTTTACCCTAAACAAAACGTTTGTTGATTGGAAAGGAAACTTAGAGCAATTGGATGATTTAACCATAATAGGATTTGGTATATAATGATAACTACTGCCATCATATTAGCAGGAGGTTTTGGAACACGATTACAATCTGTGGTCAATGACCTACCAAAACCAATGGCGCCAATAAATGGCGAACCGTTTTTAAATTATCAATTAAATTATTTAAAACATTACGGCATAAAAAACGTAATCCTTTCTGTGGGGTATTTAGCCGAAAAAATTAAAGCCTATTATGGCTCTAATTTTAATGGCTTAGAAATAGATTACGTTGTAGAAGAAAATCCAATGGGTACCGGTGGTGGAATTCGCTTAGCGCTTGAAAAATGCACCGAGTCCTTATCGTTTGTTTTAAATGGCGATTCATTTTTTGATGTTGATCTTATTAAATTTAATGATCTACATATTCAAAACAGATCTCAAATTTCATTAGCACTTAGAAAAGTGAACAATTCTGAACGATACGGAACTATTGAAAAAACTAAAGAAAATATAATAAGTTCTTTCAAAGAAAAATCAGGTATTGACCATGAAGGAATTATTAACGGTGGCGTTTACATTCTTGATAAAAATTTATATTTACAAAAAACACCGTCTGCAACAAACTTTTCAATTGAAAAAGATTTTTTTGAAAAACAATTAAGCAATAGTTTAATATCAGGATTTGAATTTGAAGGGTATTTTATTGATATTGGTATACCCGAAGATTATTTAAAAGCGCAAAATGACTTTAAAGGATTTAAATATAAATAACAACTGGACCTTGTTCTTAGACAGAGATGGCGTTATTAATAAAAAATTAGATAACGACTATGTTAAGCATTGGATAGAATTTGAATTTATTGAAGGCGTTTTTGAAGCATTAAAAAAAGCTAATTCTATATTTGGAAAAATTGTAATTGTTACCAATCAACAAGGAATTGGTAAAGGTTTATACAGAACAGAAGATTTGGAATTAATTCATAAAAACATGATCTATGAAATAACTTACCTCGGAGGAAGAATTGATAAAGCCTATTTTTCGCCACACCTTAGTTCAGAAAATCATCCTACTCGCAAACCCGGCATTGGTATGGCTATGCAGGCTCAAAAAGATTTTCCTGAAATTGACTTCAAGAAAAGTATTATTGTTGGTGACAGCATAAGCGATATGGAATTTGGAAGAAATGCCGGCATGAAAACTGTTTTCATTTCAGAAGAAAAAAAGAAAGATGATAAAATTGATTACCAATTTAATTCATTAATTGAATTTGCAAATAAGTTATAATGGATCTTAAAATATCTATCATAACCGTTACCTATAACTCAGCCGCAACGCTTGAGCAAACTATTCTTTCTGTTCTTGATCAATCCTACCAAAATATAGAATATGTAATTTTAGACGGTGGCTCAACTGATGAAACTTTACAGATAATTGAAAAATATAAAACTAAAATCTCAAAATTTATATCCGAAAAAGACAATGGTCTTTATGATGCGTTAAACAAAGGAATAGACCTGGCATCAGGCGATATAATAGGTTTTTTACATTCTGATGATTTTTATATTGATAACACAATTATAGATCAATATGCCAAAACCTTTATTAAAAATCATTCAGATGCAGTATACAGCGATCTGTTTTATGTTGACAGAAACGACACTAATAAAATAATTCGTAAGTGGAAAAGCGGAAATCATAAACCTAATTCGTTCTTGCACGGATGGATGCCGCCCCACCCTACTTTTTTTGTAAAAAAAGAAGTGTACCAACAATTTGGAAAATTTAATTTAGAATTTAAACATTCTGCCGATTATGAATTAATGCTTCGCTTTATTCATAAAAATAAAATTAAAGTAAATTATTTACACGAATTTACCATAAAAATGCGGGTTGGCGGACAAAGTAACGTTACCATGCAAAACAGGATCAACGCCAATAATGAGGATAGAAAAGCCTGGCGAGTGAATGGTTTAACGCCAAGATTTTACACATCTTACTTAAAACCGTTGAGGAAAATTTCTCAGTTTTTTTTAAAAAAGTAATTTCAAAGTGAAATATAAAACAGCACAATGTTTTGTCATACTAACGAAGGTGATGAGCTGAGCTTGTCGAAGTAAAGCATCCGTTCAAGCCCATATTCCTCCTTTGTCGGAATGACAATTGGATTGAACACTAACCATCTAAATTTCCGTAATCTAATTTTTTTCTTTGTATGGCTAATATTATTGAGCAAACTAAAACAAAGAATGGAACATACATGATCACCTTAGGCAGCTCAAAATGATCTAAAATAATAACTGCTTTGCGTTTTAATCTTTCGGCAATTAAATACATGGCAGGCACTAATAATAATGTTAAGAATGTTGCAAAGGCTAAACCAAAGATCATTGTCCAGCTTAACGGACCCCAAAACACAACATTATCTCCGCCAAAATGAATGTGTGGTGCGCCATGCGCTAAGAGTCCTTCAAAGTCAATATTTAAACCTACAGCCAAAGGTATCAATCCTAAAATTGCAGCGGTTGCAGTTAATACTACAGGGGTCATACGAGTTCTACCGGCATCTACAATTGCATCGTATAACCCAACACCTTTTAAACGTTCTTCTTCTGCAAATTCAACCAACAAAATACCATTCCTCACAACTATACCAGCTAATGCAACAATTCCAATACCGGTCATTACAATACTCATATCCATTTTAAAAATAGCTGTGCCTAATAACACCCCAATTACACTTAAAACAATTTCTGACAAAATAATAATTGGTTTACCAATAGAGTTAAATTGAATAACAAGCACTAATAAAATTATTCCAATGGCAGTTACCATAGCGCCACCTAAAAAGGCGCCTGTTTCGGCTTGCTCTTCTTGCTGCCCGGTAAATTTAACTTCGACAGCACCGGTTGGTTTATATCCTTTTGCAACATTTTCTAATTGAGCAACAACATTATTTGCGTTAAACCCCTCTAAAACATCTGATGACAAGGTGATAACACGTTTGTTTTGTTTACGCTTAATACCACCATAAGTATTTTCATAACGAATGTCGCAAAAAGCAGAAAGTGGCACCGAGCGCAACATTCCTCCCATGTTCATATCGCGGAAAATGATTTTTAAATTTCTAATTTGCTCAACATTTGTTCTTTGATTATAATTGTATCTTAACTGAATTGGATATTCATCGTTCGCATCTCGAAATTTACTTGGATTATCAATTCCAAAAACCGCTTTACGAATTTCCATTGCTAATTGTGCGGTTGATATTCCTTCTCTGTTTGCGCGCTCACGGTCAATATCAAAAACTATTTCAGGTTTATTGTCAACAAAATCTGTTTTTAATTCTGCAACACCCGGCACTTCCGATTCCTGTAAAAAGCGTTTTAACTTTCTTGCATTTTCAACTAACTCTTCAAATTTATCTCCTTTAATTTCTATATTAATTGGCTTGGCAACAGGCGGACCAGCCTGCTCTTTATTTGCTGTGATCTCAGCTCCTGCAATATTCCATTTTGTTGTTTGCAACTCCTTCAAATACTTCATTGTACTTTGTCCGTTACGCTCGCTAAATTCAACAAAATTAATGGCGATCTTTCCACGATTTGGATAAGAACTTTGGTCCTCGTCTTGAGGATCGGTAACCCCAATAGTAACATTTGTAATAATAGATGAGACAACAGGATTATTTTCTCCAATAATCGCATTCACCTTTTTTTCAACCAACTTCATTACCTGATTTGTTTTTGAAGGATCTGTTCCCTCGGGCAACTTAACGTATACAAAAACATTGTTTGGATCGCCCTGCGGAAAAAACACAACATTGGGAGATCTTACTTTCATTAAAATGATCGAGAAAATAAATAATCCTACGGTCATTAAAAGTAATTGGTAAGGGCGCTTTAATCCCCAAACTAATAAATTGGTGTAGCCACGTTGAAACGAAGGCCAGGCTTTAGTTTGAAAATTCTCTATGACTTTGTATAAATACAACCTATGCAACACCATAAATAGTGCAAAGAAGATCATCAAATTACCATACGCAATATTACCGGTTAAAAAGAAAATAACTGCTACTACAACATATAATACTAACCTTAACCAAGCCTTACGATTTATTTTACCATAGTTTTTAAATTCCTCGTTATGAGATTTCATAAAATCTACAGCAAAAACCGGATTAATAATATAAGCAACAAAGAGGGATGCGAGTAAAGTAATAATTAGCGTAACCGGTAAAAAAAACATGAACTTACCAATTAAACCCGGCCAAAATGCTAATGGTATAAAGGGTGCTAAAGTTGTTATTGTTCCACTTAACACAGGCATAAAAACTTCTCCGGCAGCTTGCTTTGCAGCCACTTTTATATCCTTTTTGCCATTATCAAAAATACGATGCGTATTTTCAATTACAACAATCGCATCATCCACAACAATTCCCAGAGCTAGTAAAAACGCAAATAGAACGATCATGTTTAAACTAAAACCTATGCTTGGCATAAACAAAAATGCAATGAACATAGATAGAGGAACAGATAAGGCAACGAACAAGGCGTTAGTTACTCCCATGAAGAACATTAAAATTAATGTTACCAAAATAAAACCAATAATGATCGTATTAATTAGATCGTGTAAGGTTAGTTTTGTTTTGTCGGATTGATCGGCCGTTATTTTAATGTCAATATTGGAAGGAAATTGTGTGCTTTTTAATTCTTCAATATTTTTTTTAATAGCATCAGATGCAGAGATTAAATTTTCTCCCGCTCTCTTAATAACATTTAGCGTAATTACATTTTTTCCGCCTAAGCGCGCATAACTTTGTGTTTCTGCAACCGTATCAACCACGTGAGCAAAATCTTTTAAATAAATTCTTGCGCCAGATTGACTGGAAATAACCAGATTCTTTATTTCTTCAATGGTATGAAATTCGTTTTTTATACTTATTGCGCGCTTAGTGCCATCCATAGGTATTTGTCCACCACTTATAGTAATGTTCTCACTACCGATTGCTCGCTCAAGATCTCCCATTCCCATTTGTAATGACTGCATTTTATACATATCAAGGTTCACTTGAATTTCTCTGTCGGGGGCACCAACCAATTTAACTTCGGTAATTTCTTTTAAACCTTCTATTCTGTCTTTAAGATCCTCTGCATACTCTTTTAATTTTTGCAGATCCATATCGCCTGCAATATTAATATACATAATAGGTAATTCAGAAAATGCCAGCTCCTTTACAAAAGGTTGGCGCGTAAGGCCTGTAGGCAGATCAGACTTAGCTTCATCCACTTTATCCTTTATAGATTGACGGGCTTTATCAACAGAAATATTTGTATTAAACTCTACTGTAATTAATGATACATCCTGCATTGAATTACTGGTTAATTTTTTAACCCCCGGAATAGATTTTAATTTTTTCTCTAAAGGTTTTGTAATAGTATTTTCAATATTACTTGGAGAGTTTCCCGCATAAACTGTACTTATAAAAAATTTAGGCACAACAATATCCGGGAAACTTTCCTTTGGCAGATTATTGTATGAGTTAATTCCTAATAAGGTAATAATTATAACGCCAATATAAATGGCTGTTTTATTATCAATAGCCCAATTACTTGGTTTAAATTGTTTGAAATCCATATCTTTTTAAATTAGTCAATTGATTAATTTGACAATTATATTTTTCTTAATTATTTTTTTTTAGCAAAGGATACTATCGAATTACTCTTTTATTTTAACCGCATCACCTTCATTTAACCCGTCGTAACCTGAAGTAATTAGTAGATCATTTGCCAATAAGCCTTCGGTAACCTCGGTTAAGCCGTTATACTCTCTTCCTAAGATCACATTTTTCTTTTCTACAACATTATTTGCAGCAACAAAAACATAATACAAACCCTTTAGATCTTTTTGAACATAATTTACAGGAATAGAGATAACAGGTTTTTTAGACACATAATCATTTATATTAATTATAGCAATTTGATTTGGATGATACTCTTTTTGATCATCCAAGTCTATTTCAACTCCAAACGTTCTGTTTAATGGACTGATAGAACGAGACGCGTAAGAAACTTTAGCTTTAATTGTATCATTTGAATCAGGGAATCTAATAATTACCTCATCTCCTTTATGCACTTTAGAAGTATAGCTCTCTGCAAGATCTGCCTTAATTTTTAAATTATTAAAATTGATCACACGAATTGCAGGCATTCCGGGAGCGGTTAACTGCCCTAATTTAATATCAACAGCATCGATAGTTCCGTCGATAGGAGAAATAATTTTTGTCATACGAACTTGTTCTTGCAAAGTAGACAATTTTTTTTCCATACTTTCTTTTTGTGATTTTGCCTGCAAATATTGAATTTCTGTTCCGATCTTTTGATCCCATAATGCTTTTTGTTTGTCATATAACTGATTAACTAATTCGGCACTCGTTTGCAGATCAGATATGCTTTGGTATAAAACACGTGCATCCGTTTCGGCCAAAATTTGTCCTTTTGTTATTTCATCGCCCGCCTTAACATTTATCTTAATAATTGTGCCGGGCATTTGTGAAGATAAAGAAACACTTTCTTCTGCATCTACTCTGCCTTGAACATTAATATATGTCTTAAAAAAATCAGGAACGATTGCAGAGGCCTCTATTAAAACAAACTTTTTATTTGAGTCACCCTCTAATTTTGAAATTTTCGTAGAAATTTCAGCTAATTGCGTTTTTAAATCCGCTTGTTGCTTTTTAAGATCTGCAAGACTGGCTGTTTTTTCGCCGCCACAAGAAGAAATAACAATTGCTGTTATAATTGGAAGAATGTAATTTCTCATTTTTCTATTTTTTGATTTCACTAATAACATATTCTATTTTTTAAAATTTTAAAATTATTTGGTAAGAGTTCCTATTGCTTTTTTATAATCGATCTTTGCAATTAACATGTCGTAAACCGCGTTGTAATAATTTGTTTGCGCTTCTTTTAAGGAGGTTTCAGCATTTACGATCTCTAAAGTAGTACCAACACCGCCTTGATATTTTTTTTGAGCAACATCATAAACATGTTGCGCTAAAATCATATTTTTCTTTTGAACTAATACACTTGAATAGGCATTGTTATAAGAGATACTAGCAACGGTAGCTTCTAACTCACCGGCCTGCTCGATCGTTTTAATTGTATTTAGATTCTTTAATGATGAAATTTTAGCTTGTTGTATTTTGTTATGTCTTTGAAAACCGTCAAAAATAGTTAGGTTTAAAGTAGCACCAATTAAAGCAATTTTAAACCACTGTTGTTCGGTATCTAAGAAATCAAATTTTTCGCGTTGCGCGTTGTACTGATAGGCACCATAAGCAGCCAAAGTTGGCATGTAGCCCCACTTTAACCGTTTAACGTCAATATCTAATAAACTTTGTTGTGCTTTTAGCAATTGATAATCCGGACGCTTAGTAATATCAATTTTTGATGAACTTAATTCTTCAAAAGTGTCGGTATTAATATTTAAACTATCTGATAATGTAATAGGATCGCTAAGTTTATAGCCCATCTGAAACTTTAAAACTGTTTCAGATAATCCAATTAAACGCACTGTTTTATCTTTTTCGGTAATAATATTATTGTATTGAACTTCTAATCGTTCAACATCAATTAACTCTGCAAAACCTTGTTTATTAAATGCTTTTGTATCATCTAAGATCTTTTTTAAACGAACAACATTTGCCTCTAACAATTTAATTCTATCGCGATTAATAATAACGGTGTAATATGCTTTTGATACTTGCGATACAAGATCTGCTTTACTACGTGTAACACTAATTTTAGAAAGGTTAATAAATTCTGTAGAGGCTTTTAATCCAAAAATATAATCACTGCTAAAAATTAATTGAGAGGCATTTATACCTGCGGTTGAATTAAATTTTGTACCAAACTTAACAGGAACGTAGGTTCCTGCAGGCGCTCCAAAAAACTGCCCTGGCAATAAGGACGTTGGAAGCTCTAAATAATTTTTTAGATCAACACTCCCTGTTACTTGCGGCAAACCTAAACCAGTTATTTCTTTACGTCTGTACTCTGCATTTTTAAGGTCCAACTCTGAATTCAAATAATTAGGGCTGTTTTTAATAGCATAATCGATAGACTGTTGCAGACTATAATTAGCGCTATTACTTTCCTGCGCTTTTGCATTAGTAACTATTATCATTGCCAATGATAAAATGAACGTATTTTTTTTCGTGCTTAACATATTCAAACTTTGTATTTTATTGAAAATTTATAATTAATCATTTAAAATTTCTTTATTCTTCGTCTTTTATCCTCTTGTAATTATCCATTAACTTATGTCCTTTTACTGTGCATATACCATAAGCAAACAAATCCAAAATAAGTTCAGATGATTTTGTAAAACTTATCGCTTCAAAGGAAAAATAATTTCCAAACATGAGCATATCAATTTGCGCTAAGCGGTATTTTGAGGTAAACTCAACATCTAGGTCAGCTCTATAAAAGCCTAATTGTTGCCCCTTTTTTATATTATCATACACATTTTTATAGGCGCACTCTCGTTTAAATTTTTGAAAACGTTCGAATGCAACTGGATAAAATTTTTGAAGATCAAGAAAAAAGATAGGGTTTATGTTTTGCATCATTTCTCTCATTTTAAGAGAAATTAACATGATCTCATGGATAGGATCATTTGCATTTGAATTTATTTCGTTAAAAATACATTCCTGGCCTACCATTTCCATTTCGCAAAGTTGGTTCACCAATTCATCTTTTTCATTATAAAAATGATAAATGGTTTTTTTAGACATACCAAGCTCCTTTGCAATGTCATCCATGGTTACACGCTTAATGCCATACTTAAAAAATAACTCTAAAGATGTTTTTAATATTTTTTCTTGCGGCTCCATTTTGTGTATTTCGGGTACAAAACTATGGAAACTTTTAATGTCTTGCAAGTTTCCGTTGAGAAAATTTTTAAATTATTTTTTTTGCATCTTTACACCTTAAATGGTAGATAATAAAAATAGCCGCTGGAAGCGATTTGGTGAGTTTTTGAACAACAAATACCGTTTGGTGATCCTTAACGACAATACTTTTGGCGAAAAGATCTCTTTACGACTATCGCCATTAGGGATAATTATAGGGATATTTGCCATTACCATAATAATGACTACCCTTGTAATAAGCCTGGTAGCATTTACTCCTTTTCGCGAATACATTCCGGGTTACGGAACTGTTGCTGAAAGAAAACAGATTTTAGAGCTTAGCCAAAAGGCAGATTCTATGGAGCAAACGATAGAATCGAGAGCCCTTTATATGAATAGCATTTTGAATGTATTGAATGAAAAATTTGAAACCAAAACCGAAAAGCCTAAAAAAGACACCACAGGGAAATACGCAAATGTTAATACTAAACCTAGTGAAACAGATTTAGAGTTTAGAACTGATATTGAGCAAAATAAAACAACTTCTATTGCCACAAAAACAAAATATAAAGGCTTAAGTGAAATTGTATTTTTTACTCCGGCAACCGGAATAATAACAACATCTTTTAATTTAACCGAAAATCATTTTGGGATAGACATCGTAACAAAACCCGACGAAACTGTTAAATCAACTTTAGACGGAACGATTATTTTTAGTGGCTTTTCTGCAGAGGATGGAAACATCGTTCAGATCCAACATAATAATAATTTAACCAGTATATACAAACACAACTCAACTTTATTAAAAAAAACAGGCGATAGAATTAAAGCGGGTGAAGCAATTTCGGTAGTAGGAAATACGGGTGAAAAAAGTAAAGGGCCACACTTGCATTTTGAATTGTGGTTTGATGGGCAACCTATAAACCCTCAGGACTTTGTTGCTTTTTAAAAAAAGCCTCACTAATAAACAAAGTATAAAAGAAAGCGTAAAAGCTCAAGCCTGCTTGTGTTTCGAGTGTATCCTCTAAAATAAAAGAAATACACAGAACTAAAAAATAAGGCCAAAATAAGCGATGTAATTGATTCTTTAACTTAATAACTGGATATACAAAACTGAATAAAAAAACTAATAATCCAATAATTCCCAAAGCCACTGTAATGGTTAAAAATTGATTGTGCGGACGTTTATACCAATCAACATTTAGTGGAGAGTTTGTATTGGTATACGTTTTATTTAATTCGCTTTGCACATCACCGGTGCCAACTCCAATAAGCATATTATTTTGGATCAAGGAAGTGGCGGCCTTCCAAAAATATAAACGCATAGTTAAAGAATGACCGTTTATGTTTCTCTCATTTACAAACTCATCATACTCCCAAACAAATTCATAAATACGTTTATGTAAAAAACTCCAATTTGGATATAGGTAATTAGTTACATTATTTTTAATATTTAAAATATCAATAGCGTTTAGTTTTGTAAAGCCTAGCGAATCTTTATATAATCCCTTACTGGCCATATAACGCAGTAAAACCTCATAGCGTTGCAAGTTATGAGGATTTGGCATATAACTAAAACTATCTTGAGGAAAACGTTTTTGCCATTCGGTCTTTAATTCGGTTGGCTGAATATTTATAAATACAAAATTTCCATTTTCTTTTTGAGTAGTTGATTCGTAATTCAAATAAACATTACCGCTGGGTCCGTTTTTGTGAGGAATATTGTTTTCGGTTTGAAGAGTGGTTAATTGAGAACTAAAAATTGTATTCAAGAAATTAAATCCAAAAAAAGCACCTGAAAGTATAACTACAAATGAAAGTGCCTTAATATATTTGTTTTGTTTAAAAAGAAAAACGATTAATGAAGCCAAACTAACAATGATCAAATTTACTATACCCGAGGCTAATCCCAATGCATGTAAAACATAAACGAAATAAATAAGTAATATACCAAATAAAAATTTTTGGAGATTATTCCTGCTTTCAAAAATAAAATAAAAACTTGTAGCAATAGCCACATTTAGGTATAACCCCAAACGAATGTGGCTCATAAACCTAGATGCATTTCTTACAACATCATTTGTGTGCAGTACAAAATTATAAATGAGGCACCAAAATGAATTTACAAAAGAGCCTAGTAAAAAACATAACAATAAAATTTTAAATTCTTTTTGCTGCAAAGGCTTTGAGGTAAAAAAAAGAACCGGAAGAAATAATAAAGGAAGTTTAATTCGCACGTCGTTTAATCCGGCACTTATATCCTGCGTATAAATTAATCCGATTACATGTATCAAAAACAACGAAATGATGCTCCAAAATAATTTATTTGACCTTAATTGATCCCATTTTCTTTTAAAATTCCCTTCAATTAACCAATTACCTAATAATATGAACTGAGGAACACTGGTGGGCACTGTACCCATCATAATACCAAACGCTAAAGAACAAACTCCAAATAAAAACAAATATCTATGGATCTTTTCTGAAAACATGGGCTATTTCAAAGAAACGAAAAAAAAGAAAATATATTATCAAAAAATTAGAAAGTTTTAATGTTTTAAAGACGACATAAATGCTTAAAAAAATATCCCGCATATTTTGTGCGGGATATTTATAAATTTGGTACAAAAAGCAAAAACGCCCTTATTTCTAATTTCCGAAATCAGACAAGAATTTTATTCTCATTACTCGTATTTCTTCTTCGGTATAGTCATTCTCGCCCAACTCTTTTAATGCTTCTGCAACACTATCAGATTTACTTTCTTTAAAATAATCCATCGCCTCTTCTTGTTTCTCTTCATCAACTACATCTTCAATATAGTAATTAATGTTTACTCTGGTTCCGGATTCAACAATAGTTTCAATTTCGGTTAAAAGCGCCGGTAAAGTAAGATTCTTACTTTTTGCCATATCACGTAAACTAATTTTTCGATCAATATTTTGTATGATGTAAACTTTTAATAACGATTTATTGGCAACTGATTTAATTACCATGTCTACTGGCCTTTCGATCTCATTCTCCTCTACATAATTTTTAATTAGATCAATAAAAGGCTTCCCGAATTTTGCCGCTTTACCAGAACCAACACCACTTATCTTGATCAATTCTTCCATTGTTATTGGAAATTGATTGGCCATTTCTTCAAGTGAAGACTCCTGAAAAATAACGTAAGGAGGTAAATTTTTAAGCTTCCCGGTTTTCTTTACAAGATCTTTTAATAAAGCATATAAAACCTCATCTGTTGCGCCGCTTCCGCCTTTTCCGCCAATTATAACATCGTCATCACTGTCTTTATCAACATTATTGTAATCGTGATCGCGAGTAAATTTCACACTGTATGGTTTCTTTAAAAACGAATGACCTTTTTCTGTTACTTTAAGTAAACCATAATTTTCAATATCTTTTGATAAAAATCCATTAACTATGGCTTGCCTTAAAATTGCCTGCCAAAATTTCTCATCTTTATCATGATCAACACCCTTACCCCAAGTTTCGAGGTTATTGTGTTTGTAGGTTTTTGCAGTTGCTGTTAACGTTCCCATTAACACATTTATCACATCTTTTAATTTATGCCTTTCTTTTATTTCAAGAACTGACTCTAAAGCTAATTCAAGATCTTCTTGAGCTTCAAACTTTTGCTTTGGATGACGGCAATTATCGCACATGCCGGCGCATTTAGTTTCTTCAAAATCTTCGCCAAAATAATGCAAAATAAATTTTCGACGACAGCTGCTGGTTTCAGCAAAGGAAGCCGTTTCTGAAAGCATCTGTTTACCAATTTCCTGTTCGGCAACCGGCTTATCTTTCATAAACTTCTCTAATTTTAAAATATCGTCGTGGCTGTAAAATGTAACGCAATTTCCTTCTCCCCCATCTCTGCCTGCGCGACCGGTTTCTTGATAATAACCTTCTAATGATTTAGGAATATCGTGATGAATAACAAAACGAACATCCGGTTTATCAATTCCCATACCAAAAGCAATTGTAGCAACAATTACTTTAACATCTTCCATTAAGAAATCATCTTGTGTTTTCGCACGTTCTTTTGCATCTAATCCGGCATGGTATGGTTTTGCTTTTATACCATTCACTTTTAATGCATCGGAAATTTCTTCAACCTTTTTTCTGCTCAAGCAATAAATAATACCACTTTTATTACTGTTTTGCTTTACATATTTAATAATTTCTTTATTTACGTTTTGTTTTGCACGTACCTCATAATATAAATTACCACGATTAAAAGAAGACTTAAATAAATTAGCCGTTAACATGCCAAGATTTTTTTGAATATCCTGCTGAACCTTAGGAGTAGCGGTAGCCGTTAAGGCCATTACAGGCACATTACCAACCGCATCTATTATTGGCCTTAGCCTTCTGTATTCCGGACGAAAATCATGACCCCACTCAGATATACAGTGTGCCTCGTCTATCGCAAAAAATGAAATTTTAAATTCTTTAAAAAAGGCAATATTATCTTCTTTAGTTAAAGTTTCGGGTGCTACGTATAATAATTTGGTTTTTCCGGATAAAACATCTTTTTTAACCGTTGCAATTTCTGCTTTATTAAGTGACGAATTTAAAAAATGAGCGATCCCATTTTCATTACTAAAACCTCTTATTGCATCCACCTGATTCTTCATTAAGGCTATTAATGGAGAAACGATGATAGCTGTGCCTTCCGACATGATTGCCGGTAATTGGTAGCATAAACTCTTACCGCCTCCGGTTGGCATAATAACAAAGGTATCTTTGCCCGCCAAAAGGTTCATTATTATCTTTTCCTGAGTTCCTTTAAAACCATCAAATCCAAAAAAACTCTTTAAAGTTTCCAGAACTTCTGTTGTATCGACCTCGTCAACTATACTTTTCATTGATTAAAATGTGTATTCTACTGAGTAAATAGACTCAATTTCTCCTTTAAAGATATACAATTTTTTTTCTACTATACAAAAATTTTATCTCGAAAAGGCAATTTTATAGATGATAATAGCTATTTTTTAGATATAATAATTCGGACTTTATAGATTTGGGTCCATTTTAGGGTAAAACCGCAATAAAATAAATATAAAAATTACCGAAATGGCAATATTAAAATAAAAACCAAAACCTACCTGGTCTAACAAGAGATAAAAAAGAGTTTTTGCAAAAACAGAGATCAAATACAATTGAACGCCCCATTGCTTAAAATACCATAAACCAACACAGCCAATAAAATTAGCAGCCACAAGAATACCATAAATAGCAGGCATGAGCACCCCTAGTTTTTTTATTTGAGGGGAAAATACCTGCGGGAAGGCAAATACAACCGATAAATAACCGATAATACAAATAAACGTTATGATCTTTGGTCTGGTCATATTAGTTACTTCTAATGGCTTCTACCGGATCGAGTTGAGCGGCACTATATGCGGGAATAAAACCACTAATAATGCCTATTAAAATTGAAATTGTAAAACCTAAAATAATATTAGTGCTTGTTAAACTAATATCCATATCTATAGCATCTTTGCCTAAAAGTGTAATTAAATAAGTAATGAGCAATCCAAAAAAACCGCCAATAGTGCTAAGCATAACGCTTTCGCCCAAAAACTGAACTAAGATAAAAAAGTTTTTTGCCCCTAAACTTTTTTGAATACCAATTAAATTAGTACGCTCACGCACCGAAACAAACATAATATTAGCAATACCAAAACCACCCACTAAAATAGAAAAGCCACCTATGATCCAACCCGCAGTACCAATAATATCAAATAAACCATCAAAGCCTTTACTAATTAAACTAGTTTCGTTCAATGCAAAATTTGGTTCGCCCATGGGCTTTAGTTTTCTAATTCCGCGTAACACACCGGTTAATTCGCTCATCATTTCGGCATTGGTAATGTTTGGTTTTGCCTTGGCGTATATAATCGGATCAGAGTTTTCGGACTTTGGGTCTAAAAAATAACGCGCAAAATTAAAAGGCGTTACTATCTGGTAATCAAAACTATTACCCAACAAACTTTCGCCTTCTTTTTTTATTACACCAATAACAACTGCTTTGTAACCTCCAATTTTAACTTCTTTTCCAATAGGATCTTCATTAGGAAAAAGACCACTGGCAATGTTAGCGCCTATTAATGCTAAATGATAACCGGCATCGGTTTCATTTTGTGTAAAATAACGTCCGGAGCTTAGATCAAAATTTTTTATTTTATAAAAATCATGTGAAATACCTGCCACTACAGCATTTTGAACACTGTTAGACTTGTATTTAATTGTTTTTCTTTTTCCAATTCGGTAAGCTAAGGCATCTACACTTTTGCACCTTTTTTGAAGGTCGTCCAATTCGTAATACTGCGGAACAGGGCGGTTCATATATTTCCACCATGGATAATCAGGACCAAAATCCCATGGCCATTTTTGAATATACACTACATTGTTGCCAAGAGATTGTATACTACCACGAATATTATTTTCCAAACCATCTACAATGGTAAAGACTAAAATAATGGCAAAAATACCAATGGTTATTCCTAGCAGACTTAAAAAAGACCGCAATTTATTTGCAACCAGTGATTGCCAGGCAAAAAATAAACTCTCTTTAAATAATACCCTAAGCATGTGTTAAGCAATTGGTATAAATTTACAATTAATTATTACCGAATTTGTTTTTTTGGGATGAGTGGCGAATACGATACAGGACATATGACGCAAGACAAAGGACTTTCAACTAATATCTAATGACTACTTGGTCTTCTTCTGCTCTTCCTCTTTATGTTTTAAAAAAGCTTGATGTTTTACCCTTTGACGCTTGCGCATTAAATAAATAAGAGATGCTAAAATAAAAAAACCAAAAAAGAAAAGAGCGCTGTCGTTATCTTTCATAATTAAAAAATAAACAACCAATAGTATTGCTATAACAACACCAACCAGCCAAAGGCGTTCTAAAAAAATAAACGTTTTATTTTGAAAATCAGAGTTCATTGTTCTTTAAATTTATTGTTCCTGTTATTTCGTTAATTTGATACTTTGTAAAATCTTGATTACTCTTTAAGCCCTTACCCATTATTACCTGGTCGGCGGTAGTTATTTTCACAAACGCATCGGTATAAATAGTTTTATTTGCTTCGTCCCAAACCAATTTTTCTGTTTCTAATTTTTCACCATTTTTATTTACAACCTCAACAGCATATTTCGCTTCCATTTTTCGTGAAACATCGTAGCGTATACCATAATTGGCTTTTAGGGTACTCGATATTTTTTCATCATTATCAAAAAAGGTAACAAAAAAACCCTTAGGTAAAATAGTAAAAGGTTCGCTTACATTTTTAGTAAAAATAAGCATTCTATTTGCCTTTAAAACGATTTTAAGCTGAGCACTATCTGTATATAATAAAGTAACGCTATCGCCAACCTGCGAAGGGCTTTTTTTATTACTTGGCAAAGCCATTACATCTTTAAGATCGTTTGTGCATGAACCAACTATTAGAATAATGGCAGCAAAAAAAATTATCGCATTAATTTTAAACACGTTTTAATCGTATCTGAATTTTTGAAACCAACGGTCAGAAAAAGTAAAACCGAAATTAATTTTCCAATAATTTTCTTTTATTAAATTATTTTTAGTGGTGCCTGTTTGCCCGTATTGCGCGCTAATGTTAACCATTGATGATAAGCGTCCGAAACCCACCGGAAAGCCAACGCCGGCTGTAATTGCATAATTAGAAACAACTGTGTTATTAAGATTTATATAACCGGTTTGATAACTTGCACCAAGACGGTAATTTAATTTTTTAAAAAAAGCACCATTACCTGCCGCATATTTTTCAGGAACAAAATTCACCCCACAGGCTATTCTGTAATTATCTTTTAAGTTGCTAAGTTCATCTAAATAATAAAACTTAGACCAATTTGTAATTGCAAAATCAGCTACAAAATTTACACGCTCTCCTTTTTTAAAACCAATTCCAAAACCCTGCTCCAATGGCAAGGTTATTTTACCAACTTGCTCGGCATTAGAAAAAACTGTATCACGAATTATTTCCTGACCTAAACCATTTAAAATATAATTGTAAACGGTTGCATCGTAATTTACTTTAAAAGTGTTGTTTAAAGCCATAAAATAGCCAAAGGTAAATTTTACTTTTTCGGTTAAATGTCTTTTTTTATTTGTTCCTTTTTGTCTAACACTATCAATTGTTACTGCGGTTTGTGCACCAAAATTACCTGTAAAATCCCCTAAAGATAATATGCGCTCACGATAGGTGTTATTATAATTGATGGAGCTTGGATAGATCACTCTTGAACTTTGTTCTAAAGAGCCAAATAAATAGTTTACATTAAATCCGATAGAAAAATCGCTTAACAGTTTACTTCCAAAATCTTGTATTTTAAATCCTGTTTTGCTTAAATGCTTCATCGAATCGGGAACAAAGAGATTTTTTCTTCTGAATTTTCTTAATCTATCTTGAAATGGCATAAGACCATAACCTAAAAAGGCTTTATTCAATCCGCCACTTCCGCTGTATTTATATTCAACTGAACCAATGCCCGAAGACTCTATGGAAGTTTCTGCATCATAACCCATACTGCTGTATGGCATAATACCAAAACATGCACCACCGTTTGAGCGGATAGGAAAACCAAGAGCGCCATAAGCAAAATTCGCCGACCATTTGTGAAGTGTAGAGTTATTACCTTTAAAACGTGAATCGGTAAAAGTACCACCCACCTCTAAACAGGTTAATTTTATTAAGGAATAAGCTGCAGGATTTCCTGCATTTATAAAAATCGGCATCAACGAATCGGGCTTTAAGGCCACATAAGCGCCACCCATACCGGCATTATGCGCAAATGTTGTTGGATTGTATTCACCTAGTCCGTAGCGCGAATAAGGGCTTACGGTATTGTTCTGTGCCTTGATAAAAAGCGACTGAATTAGGAAAATGATTAGGAATAGGAAATATTTATTTTTCAAGGTTATAATTTAAAATTGTGTTTAAGCCGTAAAGCAACAAGTTTTGGTTGGCAAATAAACGATTTTTAAGTTGTTTGCCCAAATAATCGGCATCTCCTCCGGTTAATACAACCTGTAAATTAGCATAATTTAAGAGGTATTTACTTATAATTCCGTCTACTTCGGCAACTGCCCCAATTAGAGCTCCACTTAACATAGAATTTTTTGTATCCGTACCAATAAGATCAACAAACTTTTTATCCATTTCTATTAAGGGCAAGGCGTGTGTAAATGCATTCATAGCCTTTAATCGCATACTTAAACCCGGAGAAATGGCGCCTCCTAAATACTCATTTTGAGCAGTAACAAAATTATATTTAAGGCAGGTACCTGCATCTATCGTTAATACATTTTGGTTGGGATAAAAACTGTAAGAGCCAATCGATGCCGCTATGCGGTCTGAGCCCAGTGTAGCAGCACTTTTATACAAGTTATTGAGCGGAATTTTTGTGTTAGCGGAAAAAATGACCGTATTTACAGTTTTAGGTAAGCACTTAATAAATTCTTCGTGCACGTTAGTAACCGAAGCTATTAAACAATTATTAAAATCGGGCATTTGTTTTAAGCCTTGAATTAAGCCTTGTAACGAATTAAAAATATAAGAATGTTGCAGGACTGAACCATCAAATATGGCTGCTTTAATGCGTGTGTTACCAAAATCTACAACAAAATTCATTTATGTAAAGATAGATTTTATATGCAAGTCATAATTTTAATTACGTTTTTTTTAGAAAAAATTTTGCGGGCTAAATAATTTATGTATTTTTGCACCCGCGTTTGTAATGAGTGTAAAAGCAACTTACTAGCGCGCTCAAATATCCGTTAGATATTTGCCGGGTGCCTTAGCTCAGTCGGTAGAGCAAAGGACTGAAAATCCTTGTGTCCCTGGTTCGATTCCTGGAGGCACCACACAAAGAAAAACTTAAACCCTTTACTAGCAATAGTTAAGGGTTTTTTGTTGGGGTGTTTTCCCCCACAATAGACTAAAAAGCTTATTTTAATGCTAATTGGATTTACACTAAAAAGAAAAAGCCCCACTATTTAAGGGAGGCTATTCAATTAAAGATAAATTTTTATTCTCTATAACCTAAACCTTTAGGACTTAAGCCCTAAACACTTACTAAGCCAAACATCAAATTGTTGTTCTTTAATTTTCTCTAGCTTACTCTTTTTATCAAATAGCTGTGTTAATCTCAACTTTCTTTTGGTTGGTTTGCCTTTACATTACTTTAATGATAATCTTTTAAGGCAATTCTAAAAAGCAAAAGCGCTAAATTTTGAGCAATAATATGCGAGGAAGTTTTGTATACAATTTGCCCGAATGAGCAGCCCCTATAAGGACTATACTATTTAGTTGATCT
>JBEIEI010000013.1:0-24912 GCA_040382975.1 Flavobacteriales bacterium | reverse complement strand
TAAAAGAAATTAATTTAAAAGAACCCGAAGAAATAAAAGCTGCCCGCAAATTTTTAAAGAACTCTGACGATGAAAAAACAGGATTATCGCCTGTTGAATTGCACCGCAGAGCCATGGAAAAATTAAGTAAAGAAAATAATAAAGATTTTTTGGAAGGCGACGGACAAATAACATTTGAGTTCTAATTCGAAAAAAATAATTAGCCGCAGAAATAAACGTCTGCGGTTTTTTTATTTCTATACTTTCCTCTTAGGATTCTCTGCCAGAAAGGCTTTCCAGCCGGTGTAAGATTTAGTTTCTGCACCGGCTTTATAATTACGTTATTCTTTAATAATTTTTCTAATCCCTATTAATTTATCAGATGCTTCAAGTATTTTTAACAAGTAAATACCTTGGTTCAAGTCTTTAACATTCAAAATCGTTTTGTTTTTTGAATATTCCGTTAATTCAGTTTTTATCAAAATTCTCCCTAAAAGGTCTGTTATTTCTATGCTATAATTTTTGTGATGATATAAGAATTCACTTTCTATGATTAAATAATCAATTAAAGGGTTTGGATATACTTTAAATCCGTTATTATTACCATAGGCAGATAATCCAACGTCAACAAAAACGCATCCATTAACGCTATCACAACCCATACTATCTGTTTTCATAAGACAAAATTGTTGTTGCCCATTAAAAGGGTATGACATCATAGGGAAAGCAAAGCCTCCATCGTTCGTTTGCAAAACATTTTCGCTGAAATATTCTCCTCCACCTGGGTTATTATAATAACGAGTATATACACTATCTAAATTGTTATTGAATTTATAGAAAGTAGCCTTGAAAGTTGTTGGGGGAAACAATTCCTCTCCTGACGCATAAATTTCTGATGTTATTGTTGATTGCCATAAACAACTAAACGTATTAACTTCTATTTCTTTTCCATACATTTTACCGACAATTAAATTCCCAGTTGTTTTATCAATTTTTACTAGGCTAGGTCTTTTTAAAATTTGACTGAAATTAAACGTATGAAAAGTCATAACATCACCACTAACTAAATAATCACCATTATTCAACGTAATTATATCTGAGAAGAAGTTAAGTGAATAGGAATTAACCGCATAATTTTTATTAAAAGCTATATTACCAAGAGTATCAAATTTGAGTAAAAATCCCCTGCGGTTTGAATTATTACCAATTACGATAAAATCTTTATCATTTAAGTTTATTAGCTTTTTATACCAAAATGCAATACTTGCTGTCAGATTTGATAAATATTTATGCCACTTATAGTTCCCATTTTTATCCGTTCTTAATATAAATGGTCTGTTGTACTCCGTGTTAATTCCATCATACCAATATTTATAGCCGATACTTATAAAACCACTATCTGCCAATTGACTTGTACAAAATAAATTACTCGTGTCGCCTACTTGATTATACTGTTTTACCCATACAGTATCTCCATTCAAATGATTCAATTTGACTAAACAAGATTTTGAATATCCATTTGCATAATCAATTTCACCAGAGAATAGAATATTGTTATCTTTTATTTTTTGAAAGCTTGATATTCCTGAATTATTCGAAAAACGGAAGTTACCGGGCGCATTGCGATACATTTGCCATTTTTGAGTTCCAATGCTATCTGTACATATTATACCTAAACAATAATTTTGATTTTGTGTACTATTTAAACCTGTACCACAAAGCAAATAATCATTTCCCTTTTGAAATACGTTCGAGGTCAGGTAACCGCCATTTGTAAATCCAAAATTATATTGTTTATTGAATCGAATTGTTGGTTGAGCAACTCCTAAAAACGGAAGCAAAAAAAATATGCTTTTTATTATAAATGCCTTTCTCATTAAAATTTTTCGGGAATGCCTCTAATATAAATATACATTAAATTCCGAAAAAAAACAATGCATTAAGCTTTCCTCTTAGGATTCTCTGCCAGAAAGGCTTTCCAGCCGGTGAAGGTTTTTGTAGCAGTACCTGCTTTTTTGTTTTGGTAGTAATGGCATAATGCTGCGCCCAAGGCATCTGTAGCATCTAAAAATTTTTGTTCTTTCTCTATTCCTAAAATTTGCACCAACATAGCAGCAACTTGCTCTTTACTTGAATTACCACTGCCGGTAATACTCATTTTTATTTTTCGGGGAGAGTATTCGGTAAATGGAATATTTTTACTTAATGCCGCAGCAATGGCAACGCCCTGTGCCCTACCCAACTTTAACATAGACTGTACATTCTTTCCAAAAAAGGGTGCTTCAATTGCTAGTTCATCCGGCTTGTACTCATCAATAATAGCGATCATGCGCTCAAAGATCATTTTTAAACGCAAACCATGATCATCTAATTTATCCAACTTAATAACGCCAATACCAATAGGTTTAACCACATTGTTTTTAATATGAATTAATCCGTAACCCATAACAATGGTTCCGGGGTCAATTCCTAATATTATTCTGTCGTTAACAGCCATTTTTTGTATTCAGATTATTGTTGCTTGAGTATAAAATGTAAATTTAGCGTAATTTGAGAGTGAGTAAAAAAATAGTTTCAACAAGTATTAAATTGCTAATAGGTTTTGCAAGTTTCTTGCTTATTTATTCGCGTTTAAAAAGTGATCTTACTCCCGAAAAATTAGAGATATTATCGTCGCTGGCCTTTTCCACAAAAGGCTTGATCGGTTTTGGTGTATGCTTTTTATTGATACCAATTAATTGGGGAATTGAATCTTTTAAATGGCAACTTATCACTTCCCCAATAGAAAAAATAAGTTTTAAAACTGCCAATCACTCTGTTTATAGCGGAATTTGTTTAGGCAATTTAGCTCCGGGCAGGGCTACAGAATTTTTAGCGAAAATAGTTTTTTTTAAATTAGAGAACAGACCAAAAATTACCGCTTTGCATTTTATTAACGGCATGTTTCAATTAAGCATAACTTATTTAGTTGGCCTAAGCGCTTTATTATATCAATTAAAACAATTTGAAGACGATAGCGTTTGGCTGGCTTACACAACCAGTTCTATTGCCGTTTTGGTTTTTGGTGTTTTTATTTTTAGTCTCATTAAAATAGATTTTATATTAAACCTCATCACAAAAAAGATCAGCAAGCAAACACCCATCTCAGATTTTAAATATAAGTTCACTGCCAAAGATCTGTTTCAATTATTTGGTTTATCTTTTATACGCTATCTTGTTTTTTCGTTACAATTTATTTTACTGATCTATTTATTTTATCAGCAAGATTTAAATTTTGCGATATTTGTTGGAATAGCCATTTACTTTTTAATAACCACTACCATCCCAATGATAAGTATCTTAGAAGCCCCAATTAGAGCGGCAATTGCGCTTATTGTTTTTCAGGATTCAGGCATTTCAAATTCTGCCTTAGCTTTATCATCGGCACTCATTTGGTTGATCAATATTATTGTGCCAAGCATTTATGGTTATACCATTTTATTAAAACAAAATTTTGATTTTAAAATTTTCGGGAAACAAAAATGATCTTAGCCTCGTATATTTTTTTTAGCATTTTGCTCATTTATGCGTTTATGATGGCCTGGCTTGCCATTGGCTTTGTTAAAACCAACTATTTTATATCTGAAAGCGAAAGTGCCACACCGTTAACCATAATCATTTGTGCACGAAACGAAGAAAAAACAATTGGTCGTTGTTTAGCGTCCATTCTTAAACAAGATTATGATCTAAGTAAAATTCAACTTATTTTAATTAACGATGCAAGTACTGACAGCACTGTGTTTCAGGCAGAATCGGTTTTAAAACATTCAAACATTAATTATAAGATCATTTCCAACCCCATTCAAAAAGGAAAAAAATCAAGCATTACTTATGCCGTATCTCAGTCAAGTAATGAGTTGCTTGTTTTACGTGATGCCGACACGTTTACAACTTCAACCTTATGGCTGCAAAACATTTCTGATTTTTATACAACTACAAATTCAGATCTAATCATTGCGCCGGTTGCAATTGCAAATAATGTTGGTGTTTTATGGGCGCTACAGGCAATTGAAATAAACGTGTTAACTTTAATAAATTGCGGAAGTTCATTTTACAATAAACCATTTTTATGTAATGGCGCTAATTTTATTTTTAAAAGGACGATTTTTGAAAAAGTAAACGGCTATTCCTCTCATTTAAAAATTGCCTCGGGCGACGATGTGTTATTTTTAGAAGACGTTAAAAAAATTCCTGATGCAAAAATTAATTTCTTAAAATCAAAGCAGGCAATTGTTTATACCTATCCTTCATTTTCATTAAAAAGCCTTATCCAACAAAAAATTAGATGGGCATCTAAATTTAAAAGCAATAAAAATAAACTTAATTTATCGCTGGCCATTTTAAGTTTTTCAATAAACTTGTTATGGTTATTTTGTCTGTTTTATAGCTTTTTAATCCCGGAAAACGGCGGATTTATCTTATTTTTCGTGCTTTTTAAGTTGATTATTGACTTTTTGTTGCTATTTTTAGCATCACGTTTCGTTAAAAACAGAGGATTAGGCTTATACGGCTTACCGGTGGCATGTGTTTATCCGATATATGCCTGTGTTGTAGCATTAGCATCGGTTTTTATTAAACCAAAATGGAAAATATAGTAAGTGTTTTTTAAGAAGAAAACCATAGATTTTGAATCAGAATCGCTAAGCGTTCAAACTTGGCGAAGATTTAAACGCAACAAACTATCGTTGCTAGGTCTTTGGGTTATTGGTCTTTCTTGTGTTATTTCTATTTTAGGTTATGTTATTACTCCAGATAAAACCCCCTATGCAAACGATCAGAAGCCAGAACTTCATATTAAAGCTCCAGGCTTTAATGTTAAAATGCTCGCAGTTTTAAAAAACGAAGAAAGAACTACTACCGGCTTTTTTTCAACCATGTTTTTTGGTAAGGCCGAGAATTTTTCCTACTACACAATTCACGACTATAAATTTGTAGGAAAAAATATTATTGTTGAAGAATATACGGGTAATATAGATAATAAAGGTGCCACCTTTTCAACCTTTAATATTGTGGATGTTATTTATGCTATTGATACTAAATATCCCGTTCAATACGATTCAATAAACAATCAATTGTCTTTTCATGAAATTGGAAACAATGCAATGATCACAAAATCAATTAGCGAATTACAGGCTACTATCAAAGAAGATAATATTACAACCAAAACATTTATTCTTGGAACAGACCTTTTAGGTAGAGATCTATTAAGCAGATTAATTATTGGAACTCGTATAAGTTTGAGTGTAGGATTGGTTTCGGTTATCATTTCTATTTTTATTGGTATTTTATTAGGTGCTATTGCGGGTTACTATAGAGGTAAAACAGATTCGGCTATTATGTGGTTAATTAACGTAGTATGGAGTATCCCAACATTATTATTAGTGATAGCCATTACATTAGTATTAGGTAAAGGCATCTTACAAGTTTTTATTGCCGTAGGTTTAACCATGTGGATAGAGGTTGCGCGTATTGTGCGTGGTCAGATCTTAAGTATTCGCGAAAAAGAATTTGTTGAAGCGGGACGCGCATTAGGTTTTAAAAATATGCGCATTATTTTACACCACATTTTACCTAACGTAATGGGGCCTGTAGTTGTAATGGCAGCAAGTAATTTTGCGTCTGCGATCTTAACAGAGGCTAGCTTAAGCTTTTTAGGAATTGGAGCTCAACCACCCGTTCCATCATGGGGAGAGATGGTAAGTTCGCACCACGGTTATATTTTAATGGACAAAGCTTATTTGGCCTTCCTTCCCGGAATTGCAATTATGATTTTAGTGCTTGCTTTTATGTTAGTTGGTAATGGCTTGCGCGATGCATTGGACACGCGCTCTTTAGACGATAAGCCAATTGCAGGAAATTAATTATTTCGCAAAAAAATTACTGATTTATTTAAAGTATTAGGCGATAATACTTTCTATAGCGCTCACCCATTCATCATTGGCATTAAGGCTACTAACTAAGGTTATTTTTTCGCCGCCATGCTCTTTAAAGATCTCCTCGTATTCAGTGCCAATCTCATAAATGGTTTCTAAACAATCTGCCACAAATGCCGGAGAAAAAACCAAAACTTTTTTATTCCCTTTTTTTGCAAGATCTTCAATTACCTTATCACTAAAAGGCTGTAGCCATTTCGAATCTAACCTGCTTTGAAAAGCAGAAGTAAATTTACCTTCCGGAATATTTAATCCTTTTACTAATTGACGTGTTGTTTCCATGCAGTTGGCACGGTAACAATATTGATTATTTTTTGTAATAGAATTACAACAAGCTCCCATTTGGCAAGTATTACCGCCATAATGGACAGAGCCTTTTAATATTTGTCTCTCAGGCAAGCCATGGTAACTAAACAACACATGATCGTAATCTGCAATAGTATGTTTTTTTGCTTCCACTAAAAGTGCTTCAATAAATTTTGGATGATCGTAAAACTTACTAATGATATTTAAATTCGGAATTACTTCCCAGCTTTTTATTTGACGTAACACCTCTTCTATTGTAGAGCCCGTGCTTGAACTGGCATACTGAGGGTACAACGGCAAAACATGGATTTTTGAGGGACGTTGTCCTCTTAATTTTTCTAGGGCAGATTTGATGCTTGGCGTTTGGTAACGCATGGCTAATTCTACAAAATATTTATCTCCAACTTGCTGCTGCAATTTTTCTTTTAACAAAACGCTATTGGTTAAAAGCGGAGAGCCCTCTTTTGTCCAGATGTGTTGATACAATTTAGAAGATTTAAAACTTCGAAACGGAACAATTATTAGGTTAACTAAAATAAATCTACCAATTGGATTAATATCAATTACACGTTTATCATTTAAAAACTGTGTTAAATATTTCCCAACTTTACCGGGCGAAGGTGCATCCGGAGTTCCAAGATTAATAAGTAGTATTGCTTCTTTCATTTTAATTAGAACAACTAATTTTAATTTGAGTTCACAGAATTGTCAGAATTATTTTCAATAATTGCGTCCTCGGCATTTTCACTCTCTGTTTTTTTTGAAAATTTCTTTTGAAACAGAATAATTATAATAACACCTCCTGAAATTGCAGCGTCGGCGAAATTAAAGATCGGTCTAAAGAACTGAAAATCTTCACCGCCCCAAATAGGCATCCATTCAGGAAAACGACCGTTAAGAATAGGGAAATAAAACATATCTACTACGCATCCATACATAGTTGGCGCATAGCCGTTACCACCAAAGTTGGCAACACCATCGTAAGGAATGTATTCGTTAAACTCTGTATTGAACATTGTACCTTTATCAAACATCAATCCGTAAAAAGCACTATCTAAAATATTTCCCATTGCACCGGCTAATATTAAAGAAACTGATAAAATAAATCCCCAATGCTCTTTGGTATTTGTAATGTGACGTATATAAAAAACTCCTGCAATACAAGCAACAATTCTAAATAAACTTAATGCCAGTTTTCCAAAATCCCCGCCAAACTCAAAACCAAAAGCCATTCCAGGATTTTCGGTAAAATGAAGAATGCACCAATCGCCTAATTTTCCTACTTCACCTAAAGGATAATTTAACTTAATATATATCTTAATGAACTGGTCGATGAACAGAACTGAAAAAATAGTTAGTAAAGGTATTTTAAAACGTTTAAGCATTAAATATTTTTTAAGGATATAAAGATACTCTTTTTAATATGTTTACCATTTACGAATACAAAATAAAAAAGCCGTCTTTTAAAAAAAGACAGCTTTTTAAAAGAATTCAAAAAATTATTATTGACCTAATTTTGCATCAATTCCCAATGTTGCATGAGGTACAGAACGCAAACGCTCTTTAGGTATTAATTTACCGGTAACTCGGCAAATTCCGTAAGTTTTATTTTCGATACGTACTAATGCATTTTTTAAGTTAACGATATATTTTTCCTGACGAATTGCTAATTGTGCAGTTTCCTCCTTACTCATTACATCACTTCCATCTTCTAATAATTTAAAAGTTGGCGATGTGTCATCAGTGCCGTGATTATCTTCATTACTCAAAGTTTGTTTAAGTAGATCGTAATCAGTTTGAGCTTCTTTTAATTTTGATAATATCAATTCTTTAAACTCGGTTAATTCTTTATCAGAATAACGAGAGCGGCCGTCTTTTGTATTTAAAAAAGGCTTTGGTGTTTCTTCAGCACTCTTTTTAATTAAGGGTTTTGTAATATCAATTTGTAAGGGGCGATTGCGAATATATGCTTCCATGCTGTTTCCACTCGATCTGCCATCGTTTTTCTTTCTACGGCCACGACCACGTTTCTCTGGGATCTCATCATCATCTTCATCTAAATCAGGTGCGCCACCTTCAATATCAACCAATCCAACTTCATCTAATCCGCCTTCTATAATTGCAGCATCATCATCATCCGGTTTTTCATAATCATCTTTTACTTCAACATCCTCATCGCTTTCATCTTCTTCCGGAACACCGTCCTCATCGTCATCATCTCCTCCTTTACCTTTCTTTTTAGCTTTTACTTTCGAAGCTTTTTTATCTTTTCCTTTT
The DNA here is from genome assembly GCA_040382975.1 of Flavobacteriales bacterium. Taxonomy (GTDB): domain Bacteria; phylum Bacteroidota; class Bacteroidia; order B-17B0; family Aurantibacillaceae; genus Aurantibacillus. The sequence continues at coordinate 16,378 of JBEIEI010000013.1, read as the reverse complement.
TTTGCAATCGCCTCAATCGGTTTCCCTATAGGTTTCTTTGCCTTCACCACTTCTTTACTCACAGTTTGTTTTTGTTTTTCTACAGGTTTATTTGATTGTTTAGCTTTTGCAACTGGCTTTGTTACCTTTTTAGTAACCGGCTTTGCTGCTTTTTTTACAACAGGCTTTGCTGTTTTTTTTGCAACAGGCTTTGTTACTTTTTTTGCAACAGGTTTTATTGCTTTTTTTGCAACAGGTTTTGGTGTCGGTTTAGCTGCCTTTTTAGCAACAGGTTTTACTATTTTTTTTGCAACAGGTTTTGTTACTTTCTTAGTAATGGGCTTGGCTGCTTTTTTTGCAGGTGCTGCTGCTTTCTTTGGAGCAGGTTTAGTTGTTTTTTTTACAGGTTTAGCACTTTTATTATTTTGCTTTTTAGCCATAATAATTAATTTTTAATTTAACTTTTCAATAGAGATCAATGTTGAGATCAATTCGTCTACTTCAATTTTACTAGCATTGGCAGAGGACAAATTTTGCACCAATTGCAAATCGTATGTTAAAGTTTCTGAACAAATATAACTTAAATTGTTTTTAATAGCGTTATCTAAATCGGAATTTTGTTGAATTTTCACCAATATTTTATCAGTTACTTCAAAACCGGCATCTTTTCGCATGTTTTGAATACGATTTACCACTTCTCTTGCTAAACCCTCGTTTCTTAGTTCTTCCGATAAATTAATGTCTAACGCTACCGTTAAAGAACCGTTATTAGCGACTTTCCAGCCCGGAATATCTACGGGGATTATCTCCACGTCTTCCTCCTCTATATTTATCTTTGTGTCGTTTAAGTCGATAACATAAGAGCCCGAACGTTCGATGCCCGAAATTATTGCTGCGCCATTTTCATTGGCAAAAGCCTGTACAGCTTTCATGTTAGTGCCGCATTTTTTACCTAAGGTTTTAAAATTAAGCTTTAAGTTCTTTACGATTTGAGTTTGACTTTCGTTTACAAAATCAATTTCCTTTACATTAACTTCACTTAAAATAAGATCTTTTACTGCTTCAATTTTATCCTGAAACGCTTTTTCTAAAATCGGTATCTGTATGCGTTGCAGAGGCTGACGAACTTTTAAATTTTCTTTTTTACGAATAGATAAAACCATTGATGAGATCTTTTGCGCTAACTCCATGCGCTCTTCTAAGGCCTTATCCTGATGTTGTTTTTTAACCTCAACCAATTTTGTTAAGTGCACAGATTGATCTGAGATGGTTAAATTCTGATACATCCAATCTGCAAAAAATGGTGCAATAGGACTCATTAACTGCGAAACAGTTGTTAAACAAGTATGTAATGTTTCATAAGCAGCAATTTTATCACTACTCATTTCGCCACGCCAAAAACGACGACGACTTAAACGCACATACCAATTACTTAAATGCTCATCCACAAACTCTTCAATAGCGCGAGCTGCACGATGCGGTTCAAATTCGTTATAATGCAAAGTAACATCCTCAACCAACGATTGAAGTTTTGAAATTATCCACTTATCTAACTCAATTCGGTTTTCAAATGGCGTTTGATTTTTTTCATCAACCACAAATCCATCAACATTAGAATACAGCGAGAAGAAACCATAAGTATTGTAAAGCGTTCCAAATAATTTACGCTGAACTTCCCCAATTCCCTCAATATCAAATTTTAAATTATCCCATGGTGCAGCGTTGGAGATCATGTACCAGCGAGTTGCATCGGCACCGTATTTTTCAAGAGTTTCAAATGGATCAACAGCGTTACCTAAACGCTTACTCATTTTATTCCCATTCTTGTCAAGCACCAAGCCGTTAGAAACTACATTTTTGTAGGCCACAGAATCAAAATTCATAGTAGCAATAGCATGTAATGTAAAGAACCAACCTCGTGTTTGATCAACCCCTTCTGCAATAAAATCTGCAGGAAAATACTTTTTCTTATCAATAAGCTCTTTATTCTCGAAAGGATAATGCACCTGCGCATAAGGCATAGCGCCACTATCAAACCAAACGTCAATAAGATCTGGCTCACGGAATAATTTTTTTCCGTTCTTTTCTAATACGATTGTATCGGCATAAGGCTTATGAAGATCGAAGGTGTTATAATTTTCTTTACTGAAATTTCCGACAACAAAATTGGCTAATGGATTGGTTTGCATAAATCCTTTTGCAACCGAGTTATCAATTTGAGTTTTTAATTCTTCAGCGCTGCCAATAACAATTTGTTCAGCACCATCTTCGCTAGTCCATATAGGAATTGGAATACCCCAAAAACGTGAACGAGATAAATTCCAATCATTTAAATTCTCCAACCAATTTCCAAAGCGCCCGGTACCGGTAGCTTCCGGCTTCCAATTAATAGTTTTATTCAATTCTATCATGCGGTCTTTCATAGCCGTAGATTTAATGAACCAAGAATCTAATGGGTAATATAATACCGGTTTATCAGTTCTCCAGCAATGCGGGTAACTGTGTTCGTAGGTTTCCTTTTTAAATAATTTACCTTCTTCTTGTAATTTTAAAACGATACGTTCATCAACACTTAAATAAGCTTTTAATTCTTTTATTTTTCCGGCAGCCTCTAAAATTTGTTTTTGTTTTTCAAATTCTGTTTGTTTTTCAGCTTCGGTATTGTAAGCTTCTTTAACATATTCTTCGCCGTATAAAAATACGCCGTCTGTTATTTCAGGTAAAAAACGCCCGCGTTTATCAACAAGTGTTAATGAGCCAATGCCGTTTTGTTTAGCCACTCTAAAGTCATCTGCACCAAAACTAGGAGCAATATGCACAACACCTGTACCATCGGTAGTTGTAACAAAATCGCCAATAATTACTTTAAACGCATCGCCATCTGTTGGTTGCGTAAAAGGTAATAATTGTTCGTATGAAATTCCTGCGAGATCAGAGCCTTTGCAGTGCCCAACAATTTTAAAAGGAATATTCTTATCACCGGGTTTATAATCTTCAAATTTAAGATCGGTATGTTTTTCTGAAAAATATTTATTTACCAGATCTTTTGCAAGTATAATGCTTTGCGGCTTACCACTAAAAGGATTAAAACTTTCTACAAAAAAATATTCTATATCTTTTCCAACTGCAAGCGCCGTGTTAGAAGGAAGTGTCCATGGTGTTGTCGTCCAAGCCAGAATGTATAATGGGCAATTTGCAATAGGCAAGTTCAGTTTTAAAATTGCTGCTTGCTGATTGCTGATTGCAAATTGTACTGTTGCTGTTCTATCCTTCACGTCTCTGTAACAACCGGGTTGATTTAATTCGTGAGAACTTAAGCCTGTACCTGCGGCCGGTGAGTATGGCTGAATTGTAAAGCCTTTGTATAACAGATCTTTTTTAGACAAATTTTGTAATAGCCACCAAACGCTTTCAATGTATTTGTTATCATAAGTGATATACGGATCGTTCATGTCTACCCAATAACCCATTTGCGCCGTAAGTGCTTCCCATTTATCGGTGTACTTCATTACTTCGGTACGACAAGCTTTGTTGTAATCTTCTACCGAAATATATTTTTTACTTTTTTCGTTACCGATATCTTCTTTGGTAATTCCTAAACTTTTTTCAACGCCTAATTCTATTGGCAAACCATGAGTATCCCAGCCGGCTTTACGTTTAACCTGATAACCTTGTAAGGTTTTAAATCTGCAAAAAATATCTTTAATACTGCGCGCCATTACGTGGTGAATGCCCGGCATGCCATTTGCACTTGGCGGTCCTTCGTAAAAAACCCAAGGTTTATTTTCATCGCGTGTAGAAATTGACTTGTCAAACGTTTTGTCTTTTTCCCAAAATTGTAAAACATCTTTTGAGATCTGAGACAGATCTAATTTTTTATATTCAGGGTACTTTTTCATTTGTTTTTATTTTTCGCAACAAAGACATGGATAGTGCTGAGTTGATATTTATTCCATTTTAAAAAGGAGAGCGAATTTAACAAAAAAAGTCTGAATTTACATTAAACCTTAACGTTAAAAAACCATCAAATAACCACAATCATTTGCAATAAGATTAAAAAAACATAACTTCATTTAAAATTACAAAACATGAAAAAATTAGTATTATCAGCGTTAACTTGTTTAAGTTTAATAAGCTTTTCGCAGGAGAACGATTCTTGGCGTTTAGGCTTACAATGGGGCTTTCAAGGTAATCGTTCAGAATTTTCGGGTGGAATGTCTGATGCTAATGCGCGCTTTCACCGAAATAAGTTTGATGCGGCAGCCTTAAATATTACTGCGCGTTATGATCTTAACAAACACTGGATGGGTACAATTGGCTTGGGTTTTAACTCGTTTGGTTTTCAATATGCCTTAGCAGAGGATTACTCATTATATCGCCCAAAAAACCGTTTTTCCGGAATCAAAAGCGAGTTTAGTGCATTAGATATTCCGTTAATGATATTCTATAAATTCGATCCTAACTGTAAGAATGCGAAATGGCTTATTGGCGGCGGATTTTCTCAAAACTTTGTTGGCGCTCAAACGATCAATAAAAATTTTCAAGTAGCAAATGATGGTTCAACCAACTCAAATTACTTAAACAGTATTTCTTCTGCTAATGGCGGCACATACACCATGTTGCGCTTTGCGATTGCCCGCGAAAAAATATATAAACTAGGTAATATTTTAAATGCTAGTTTTATAGTTAATGTAGGATTTAGGCAATTGGCAAAATCTACTGTAAGTTATACAGTTGATGGGCAAAATTACAATCACGAGTTTACAACTAACGGAAACTTTGCAGGATTTAGATTGACATATTTTTTTAGACCGCTAAAAACTAATTCTAGCGTTAAAAACACAAAAACGTTAAAGTCATAGGGGTTTTGAAATTACATACCACTTCCAAAATGACTAAGGCTCTCGCGCTTCATAGGAGGAATTGTTATTACCGGTAAATTGCTAATTTCAACTATTTTCTCCCCAATTGTTCCGCTAAACATATCGCCAATACTTAGGTCTCTTTGATTCATTTGAACAATTAAATCTCCATCATTTTTATTGGCATACTCAACAATGGCTTCGGCTGGTTTAGTTGTGGGCACAGACTTATTGGTACAATTAATTCCCTTTTCTTTAATGAATTTTTTAACCTGTTGTAAATACGGTAACAGTTTATTTTCATATTTATCATCATTTGGATGAAATACCGAAATGATACGAATATCACCGCCATAAAAATGAGCTAACTGTATTGCGACCGAAACTTTTTCTCTGCTTTCTGGACTTAAGTCAAATGGCATGATAATATTTCTGCAACCATGTCTATTCTCTGAAGAACGAATAGTAATTACAGGGCAAGGGGCATTTTTTATAAATTTGGTAACATGAGTACTGCCTCCTAAAAAGCTTCTAAATCTCACATGTGAATCTAAGCCTATGATTATTAAACTACAATTCAATTCTTCCGCCTTTTTATCTGTTAATTCGTAAAGATCCCCTTTTAAACTTAGGGTCTCTACCTCTAATCCTGATGTCTTTCTGGTGGTTTCTGCTAATTCTTGAAGCTCTGATTTATTCTCATCGATATTAGTTGCTGAAACATGCATTAAAATAATTTTCGATTTTGTAAATCTTGCTAAATTATAGGCTTGCCCAACTGCTACAATAGATTGTTTTGAAAAATCTACAGGAATTAAAATAGATTGATTTGAATGAATTATCATTGAAATAATTTTTATCTAAGTTATAAAAATTTTCAACAATATAAAAAAAACTCATACTAATTTACTTTTTTACAGTAATAGCTCTTATGTAACAACTAGAATTTAAAGCAGCAAAAGAAAATTTAAATAAATCGCAAGTAACTAATTATCAATTAATTACCGCCATAACCTTTAGCTCAATCGCAATGGGTGTGGGCAATTTGTTTATCTCAATTGTCGTCCTACAGGGCGCATTCTCCTTAAAATACTCGGCCCAAATTTTATTATATATGGGAAAATCATCCTTCATGTTGGTCAAAAAAACAGTAACATCTATTATTTTGTCCCAGCTACTTCCCGAATCCTCTAAAATATATTTAATGTTTCTGAATACACTATGACACTGCTTTTCAATATCATAACTAATTATCAATCCATTTTCATCCAGCTCAACTCCAGGGATTTTTTTTGTACCTCTTTCACGCGGGCCAACCCCGCTTAAAAACAGTAAGTTGCCAACCTTACGTGCATGCGGGTATAACCCAACAGGCTCGGGCGCTTTAGACGATTCAATTTTTTCAGAATTTGACATTGTTATAATTTTTGTTTCACAAATTTAACGATATTCTAATTACAAAAACCGGCAATAAAAGACATTTAATTGTAATTTTGTTAGTATGAACGTACAACAACTATACACAAATTGTTTGGCGCAGGGCGCATATTACATTTCTAACAATGGCGAAGCAATAATAATTGATCCATTGCGCGAAACACAACCCTACCTTGATCTATTAAAACAAAATGGCGATACTTTAAAATACATTCTTGAAACTCATTTCCATGCTGATTTTGTTAGCGGACATGTAGACTTAGCAAAGGCAACCGGAGCAACAATTGTTTTTGGCCCGAACGCACAAACTGATTACAAAAGTTACATCGCAAAAGATAATGAAGAATTTAAAGTTGGCGAACTTACGATAAAAGTTTTACATACACCCGGGCATACATTAGAGTCTACAACGTATTTATTATTAGATAAAACTAAAAAACCATTAAGCATATTTAGCGGAGACACTTTATTCATTGGCGATGTTGGTAGACCAGATCTTGCTATAAAATCCGAACTAACAAAAGAAGACCTTGCTAGCATGCTTTATGACAGCTTAAGAAATAAGATCATGACCTTGCCTGATGATGTAATTGTTTACCCTGCTCACGGCGCAGGTTCGGCCTGCGGCAAAAACATGAGTAAAGAAACTTTTGATACTCTAGGAAATCAGAAAAAAGTGAACTATGCGCTACAAAACATTTCAAAAGAAGCCTTTATTAAAGAATTAACAACAGGTATTTTGCCTGCACCACAATATTTTGAAAAAAATGCTTCCTTAAATAAAAAAGGGTACAAAAACTATTCGGATGTCTTAATAGCCGGAGCAAAAGGTGTATCGGTTTCGGAATTTGAAGAATTAATGCAAACTATTAAACCAATTGTTTTAGATGTAAGATCACCGGATGATTATGCAAAAGACAATATTCCCGGCTCTTTGTTTATTGGAATTGACGGCCAATTTGCACCTTGGGTAGGCACTATAATTAGTGATATTAATTCTCCGATCTTATTAATTGCTCCAAAAGGAAGAGAAGAGGAAGCTGTGATGCGTTTATCACGCGTTGGTTACGACAATTGTATCGGATATCTTGAAGGTGGAATGGACGCTTGGAAAAATGCCGGAAAAAAACTAGACACAGTAAAAAGCATTTCTGCTGAATTATTTTATAATGAAAATTACAAAAAAGGTGCTGAAACTTTGGACGTTAGAAGACCCGGCGAATTTGATTCGGCGCACTTAAAAAAAGCAGAGAGTAAACCGCTTGATTTTATTTTTGACTGGATAGATTCAAAAGATAAGTCTCATGCTTACATGGTGCACTGCGCCGGAGGTTACAGAAGTATGATAGCCATTTCTATTTTAAAAGCAAACGGCTACAAAAACCTAACAAATGTTGAAGGGGGTTTTGGAGTTATTAGTAAATTAAATGAGGTGGATGCCGATATAATAACTCAAGCCTGTACTTCCGGTAAATAAAACTATTTCTATCCTACACAATAATCTTTCTCTTTAAACAATAACAATTGAATTATTATTACATTTAAGCATGTATGAAACTATAAAATTGCTTGACAGGCGTTTATTATTAAAAATAAATTCCATGCACGATCCACTTCTGGATGAGTTGATGTGGTTTTTTAGTAATACATGGCCAACCATTCTGATAATCTTAACTGTTGCATTTGCCTTTTACAAAAAATATCATGCTAAGAAGGCTGTTGAAGTTATTGTTGGATGTGCAATTGTTTTTGCATGTGCAGACCTAACCGCCAATGCCATTAAACATAAAGTTGAACGCTATCGTCCTACACATAATTTAGAGATCAAAGATCAAATTCATATTGTTAAAGACTACCGAGGAGGAAAGTTTACGTTTTTTTCAGGACATGCAACAAACACATTTGGCATTATAACATTTCTTTTTTTGTGTATTAATTGGATCCAAAAAAAATATAAAATTCTCATCTTTATATACCCTCTTATTGTTATATATAGTCGAATGTACCTTGGCGTTCACTATCCTAGCGATGTGATAACCGGAATGCTTGTTGGTATATTTTACGGCTGGCTGGTTTACCTAATTATGAATAAACATTTTTTAAAATTAGATGCGCGAAACGTTTAGCTTATTTATTTTTGTTTTCGCCTTTCGTATTTTGAGCTCGCAGGTTCCAAATACGGACTTGTGGCTGTTTAAAATAGAAAAAAACAAAACAGAACTTAAACTTACTTCGCCTAAAAACATTACCAGCAGAACAGGTTATGATAACCAGCCGTCCTTTAGTTCTGATTCAAAGAAAATTTATTATGTAAGTATCCGAGAAGACAATCAAGCTGATTTTTATTATTACGACTTAAAAAACGAAAAAACATTTCAACTTACAAAAACAAAAGAGGGTGAGTATTCGCCAACACTTTCGGCGGATGGTAAATTTCTAAATTCTGTGGTTGTTGAAAGTGATAGTGCGCAGCGAATTCACTTTATTAATCCAATAACAGGTCTAAGCGAAAAAAAATATGATGTGGATTCTGTTGGCTATTTTACATTTTTAAATTCAGATACTGTTTTATATTACAAATTAACTAGCCCGCATTCGTTACGCTATTTTGTAAAAAGCACTAATGAAGATAAATGGCTGGCGAACTCTCCTATTCGCGCATTTAAAAAACTCGATCGCCATTCATTTATTTATGGTATTAAAGACTCGGCAAAAGTTACTTTTTATAAATACGATTTTATTTTTCATAAAGCAGAAAAGTATGCAGAATACAATTCGCTTAATGAGGATGCCATCTGGCACGAACAATTTGGTTTAATTAAATCTGAAGGCAATAAATTACTCAAATACGATGCGTTAAAAAAAGAATGGATCCTTTTATTTGACCTTTCTGTATTTGGCATAAAAAAAATCACACGCTTTAATTTTGATCCAAAAAACAACTATTTAGTAATTGTAGATAACCTATAACGCCATGTACGAAAAGAGTATAAACAATTATTTATTTAGTACAGATAAAAACAAATTACAGCTTAAAGTAATTCATGATTATTTAAGTAAAGAAAGTTATTGGGCACAAAACATGCCAATTGAACTTATAAAAGAAAGTATTGCCGGAAGCATTTGTTTTGCCATTTATTTTAACAACAAACAAATTGCCTATGCACGTGTGATAACAGACAATGCAACCTTTGCTTATCTGGCAGATGTTTTTGTATTAGAAGAGCACAGAGGGAAAGGACTTTCAAAAGAGTTGATGCGTTTTATTTTAGATCATCCATCACTTAAAAAACTTCGCCGATTTATGTTAGCTACCCGCGACGCCCATGGATTGTACAAACAATTTGGATTTAACGCACTTGCAAAACCGGAAACAATCATGGAGATCAAATTTTTTGAATCTTACGACAATTGATAGCTGCCGCCATATACCTTTTACTCATTTTGTTTCTGATCTACAAAAACAATTTTTTTGGTTTACTTAAAGATGAACAGATCAATTCAAAAATAGTTACAGTATTATTTCTTTTAAAAACGCTTGCTATACCAACATTTTATTTGGTATACAAAAAAATGTATGGCGGATTAGAAAAATTTGATGCAGGTAAATTTTACTCCGACGCCACTATATTAAATGATTATGCCAAAGCAGACTTTGGTGGTTATTTAAAAGTATTGTTTGGTTTTCAGGATGAATCTCCAGGCACTTTCCTTTTTGACAACTACCTAGTAAACACTACTAATTGGGATAACGGTAGGTTAAAAGATTTTTTATATAACGATAATAGAATTGTAATTCGTTTTCATTCTCTTATTCATTTTATCGCATTTAATTCTTATCATGTGCACGCCCTAATTAGTTGTCTATTAAGTTTTATTGGCGTCATTTATATTTACAAAGCTATTAAAGAATTTTTTGTCGGGAAAGAGATCTTCGTTTTACTGATCCTCTGCTTCCTGCCCGCTTTGTGGTTTTACACAGGTGCAGTTTTAAAAGAAGGACTGGCAATTTTTGTTTTAGGCTGTATGCTTTACCAAATAAAAAAAGCTATCTCTTCAAAAATTTCATTTTTAACCCTTTGCGGTTTACTCACTTTATTATTTATTTCCCTACTATTAAAACCGTACTTATTATTTTTTGCAGCCATCTATTTTTCTGCATTTTTCATCCTGAACAATTCAAAAAAAATAAAACACAGATCAATTTTCTTGATTTCAATAATCACTGTTGCGATTATTCTGCTAAACGGCCTTTCGCTCCTTATTAAAAAACGTTCGTTGTTAGAAGCTGCTATTACTCACCAACGCATATTTGCAGACGCATCAAAAGGTGGCATTTTTTTACTTGACAGTGTTAAGTTCGTGCGATTAGATTTTGATTCAACGCTCGTAAAAAAAACAGAGACTAAACCTAATTATTTTACCATTAAAAAAAATGCGCCTTATATTTATTGGGAGCATTCGCATCAACAGGACACATTATTCAATTCAGCAAATACAGATACCATCACCCAATATAAATTAGTGTATCAATTACCAAAAAGTGGTTCAAATATATTTATGGAGTATAATTCATCAAACATAGTTAGCCTTGGCGCATCTTGTCTTTATTATAGCCTGCTTCATCCGTTCTTTTTTAATTCTAAAAGTTTATTACAGCATCTAGCTTCGTTAGAAAATTTATTCATTGTTATCTCATTATTTATCTTTTTTATCGGTGTCATTAAAAACAAAAAAAATAGTTTTCCTGCTATAGCAGTGGTAGTATTTGCTTTATTATTATGCTTACTTATAGGCTTAACCACGCCAAACAGCGGCGCTATCTTCAGATATCGTAGTCCTGCCGTTGTGTTTATATTGCTGGCAGCCCTTTATTATCTGCCTGTTTCAAAAAACAATAGCCCGCCAATCTCTAATTAAAATTTACTTTGTATATTTATTAGCGTTTCAAAAAGGCAAAAGTTCAAAAACACACAATGAGTTTATTCAGAAAAAAATCAATTGAAGCCATATTAAAAAAGGCAGAATCAGATAGCCATCATACTAATTTAGCCAAGCATTTGGGAGTTCGTGATCTAACAGCTTTTGGTATTGCCGCTATTATTGGTGCAGGTATATTTTCAACCATTGGTAAAGCAAGTGCCGATGGTGGCCCGGGAGTAATTTTACTATTCATATTTACTGCGGTAGCGTGTAGCTTTGCCGCCTTTGCCTACGCAGAATTTGCTTCATTGATACCGGTTAGTGGCAGCGCGTATACCTATAGCTATGTTGCCTTTGGCGAATTATTTGCATGGATCATAGGATGGGCATTAATTATGGAGTATGCGATCGGTAATGTTACTGTGGCCATTTCTTGGAGTGATTATTTTAGTTCCTTGATCCAGAATTCTACAAGTTATCGGGTCAACGAATGGCTCTGTTTAGATTATTTTTCGGCCAAACATAATTATGAGTTAGTTTCTTCTATGCTTGTGGCCGGTGTTCCATTGGAGGAAATTCAGCAAAACGGCAAAACAGCAGGTTTAATCGAAGGCTTTGTAGCATATGGTCAGGCGCCACAATTATTTGGCATGCGAATTATTTTTGATCTTCCTGCCCTTTTCATAAACGTTATTATAACCATGTTGGTTTACCGCGGTATTAAAGAGAGTCGCAATGCCAGTAATATTATGGTTATAATTAAAATAGTAGTGGTACTTCTTGTAATTTTTGTTGGTGCTTTTTTTGTAGATACAAAAAACTGGAATCCCTTTTTACCAAATGGCATAGGTGGATTACTTTCAGGTATCAGTGCGGTGTTTTTTGCTTACATAGGCTTTGATGCTATTTCAACAACAGCCGAAGAATGCAAAGATCCGCAACGTGATCTTCCAAGAGGGATCTTATACTCCATTATTATTTGTACAATTTTATATGTTGCTATTGCGCTTGTTATTACCGGTATGGTAAGTTATACCGAATTAAATGTTGGTGACCCGTTAGCCTATGTGTTTGAAAAAGTTCAAAGTCTGCATTGGTTAGGCGGTGTAATTGCTGTGAGTGCCGTAGTGGCAATGGCTAGTGTTATGTTAGTTTTTCAATTAGGGCAACCTCGTATTTGGATGAGCATGAGTCGCGATGGTTTATTACCTCCTGCTTTCGCTAAAATTCATCCTAAATTTAAAACACCTTCCTTCTCAACAATTTTTACAGGCTTTTTAGTTGCGGTACCAATATTTTTTGTTGACATTAATATGGTAACAGATATTTGTTCGGCAGGAACTTTATTTGCGTTTTGTTTAGTGTGCGCAGGTGTACTCAAACTGCGCATGGATCCATCAGCACCAAAATCAAAATTTAAAACCCCTTATGTAAATTCAAAATTTATTATTCCGGTATTATTTATTTTAACCCTTGTTTTGTTGTTTGTTTACAACAGATCTTGGATAGATTATTATTTAAAGTTCGAATCGTTTGATGCATTTGTTACCAAAATTCCAATTTACTTTTTCTTCATTGGTTTTGCTACTATTGCAGTAATGGCCTTTAAATATAGCTTTTCACTTATTCCAACCTTGGGATTATTAAGTTGTTTTTATATGCTGTCGCAATTGGGTTATAAAAACTGGTTGTATTTTGCCATTTGGTTGGCAATTGGTTTAATTATATATTTTGCTTATGGTCGTAGCCATAGCAAATTAGCACCTAAAAATAAGTAATATGTTAGTTTTAATTACCGGCGCCACTTCAGGCATAGGAAAAAGTACCGCACAACTGTTCGCTAAAAATGGTCACGATCTTATAATTACAGGAAGAAGAGAAGATCGATTGAAAGAAATTAAAACACAATTGGAGTCTGACTTTAAAATAAAAATAACCACCTTGTGTTTTGATATTCGTAAATTAAGTGAGGTTGAAAATGCTATTTCAACATTATCTTCTGAAAATAAAAAAATTGACGTGCTTGTAAATAATGCAGGTTTAGCAGCAGGTTTAGGTCCAATTCAAAGTGGTAATATCGATCATTGGGAAAGGATGATAGACACCAATATAAAAGGGCTACTTTATATTTCTCGTGCAATTTCTAATTTAATGATCGAGAATAAAAAAGGACATATTATAAATATTGGTTCAATTGCAGGTAAAGAAGTTTATGCCAACGGCAATGTGTATTGCGCAACTAAACACGCTGTTGACGCTTTGAATAAAGCCATGCGGATCGATCTGTTAACTCATAATATAAAAGTTACAGCCATCAATCCGGGTATGGTTGAAACGGAATTTAGCATTGTACGTTTTGATGGCGATAGTGATAAAGCAAAAAAAGTTTATGAGGGATTGCAGCCTTTAACACCCGAGGATATTGCCGAAACCATTTACTGGGTAGCAAATAGACCACCACATGTAAACATTAATGATATTATAATTATGCCTACCGTTCAGGCAACAGCAACAAACGTAATTCGAAAATAATTAATGATAAAAAAAACAAATACAAACGTTTTTTTTTCGATAACGCTTTTCATTTTTTTAGTGTTCTCTAATATTTGCTTTGGGCAAAAAAATTCTCCGGGCGCAGGAATCCGTTTTGGCTTTGGTCCGGTATTAGGGCTCTACTCAATAAATACTAACCACGCAAAAAATCCAACACAAAAAATGAGCGCAATGGTTTCTTTCAAAAAAGAAATTAGGGTTGATCATTCTAATAAAAACTTTTTTTTGTTTGGACTTGAATATTTTTTTCACGGGCTTAATTTTAAATCCTATTATTTTAAACCCGACAGTTTAAAATTGTACGACAAAACCTTTCCTTACAATTATTCACTAATTATTAATGAATTAGGATTGCCGCTTCAATTCAAACATTCCTTTACCAGAGAAACGAATAGTGTGTTTAGTCCTTACATTATGTTAGGATATCATTTGCGTTATTTATTGCCCGGAAATGTTTTAATTACTCAAAATGGCAATCGGGTTAAAGAAGATGTTGTTGACTTAAGATTTAGAAATGGATTTATTACTAACAAAATGAATTCGTTTTTAAGCGCAACTATTGGCTGGCAAAAAAACAGTATCAGTAAATCAAAAGGTAGTTTTTTTGCCGAATTAAATTTTCGTTACAGCCTATCGCAATATTATTTTGAAGAAGCTTATTCTGCCAGTTCTTTATACATCAGCAGCATGCATCTGGCTTTGCAATTGGGAGTAAAGTTTTAATCGCCTTTTTTAGTCCACTCATACTTAAGTAAGATTTAGGGAAATACCCAATAAAGAGTATGATTTTTTGGATCAGTTTCTTATCTTTAATCAAAATTCAAAAGCATGATCTATCGTCGTAATTTTTTATTAGCAACCGCTGGTTCTTTAACAGCACTTGATCTTTTCTCTAAAATAGACAAAGGTTTTACTAAACAGCTGGAAAAGAATTTAAATAAATTAGAGAACATGAGTTTGGATGCCTCTGCCGAAAATGAAGATTTTTGGGGATGGGTACGTCAAAGCTACACGGTATCACCAAATATTATTAATTTAAATAATGGTGGTGTAAGTCCGCAAGCAAAAGTGGTGCAAGATGCGCATATTCGCTTTTACCAATACAGTAACGAAGCTCCAAGTTATTACATGTGGCGAATTTTAGATCAAGGTAGAGAAGGATTGCGCGAAAAACTGGCCAATTTATGTGGGGTTTTACCTGAAGAAATTGCCATTAATAGAAATGCGACGGAAGGCTTAAATACTGTGATCTTTGGTTTGAATTTAAAAGAAGGCGATGAAGTTGTATTAAGCACCTTTGATTATCCTAACATGATGAATGCTTGGAAGCAAAGAGAAAAACGTGATAAGATAAAATTAGTCTGGATCAACATACCTCAACCATTAGAAGATGAAAAGGCAATTGTAAAATTATATCAAGATGCTATTACTTCTAAAACAAAAATTGTTCATATCACTCATATGATCAATTGGACAGGTAACTTTGTTCCTACTAAAGCAATTGCAGATATGGCTCACGCCAAAGGTTGCGAAGTAATTGTAGACGGCGCTCATTCTTTTGCGCAAATAGATTTTAAAATTGAAGATACAGGAGCAGATTATTTTGCAACCGCTTTGCATAAATGGTTGGGAGCTCCGTTTGGAACAGGATTATTATATATTAAAAAAGAAAAAATAAAAAATATTTGGGCCTTACTTTCATCGGTTGACCCGGACGGTGGCGACATTAAGAAGTTTGAAAGTCTGGGAACCCGTTCGTTTGCAGCAGAAATGGCTATTGGCACTGCAGTTGAATTTCATAACTTAATTGGTGGTAAACGCAAAGAAGCACGTTTGCGGTATTTAAAAAACTATTGGACAGAAAAAGCTGTTAAGCTTCCTAAGGCAAAACTATTTACTGCTGTTAAACCTGAATTCTCTTGCGCCGTTGCAACATTTGGTTTTGAAGGGTGGCAAGCCCAACAAATTGATGCTAAATTAATGGAAAAACATAAAGTGCATTGTGTATCTATGATCTTGGAAAAAGTTAATGGTGTGCGTATTGCTCCAAATGTTTATACGAATACGCAAGACCTTGATATTTTAGTAAAAGGATTGACTGAAATTTCTAAAATGGATCCACCTCCTGCTCCACCAAAATAATTAGTATGATAAAAAAAATAAGCATAGCTGCGGGTATAATTATTTTATTAGTTGCCTTTACAAATAAAGATCCAAGAGCAGTTATTTATACTAAACTGGCCCCGGCGCCAATTGGCCCGTATAGTCAGGCTATAAAAACAAATGGTACACTCTATGTTTCAGGACAAATTGGGTTAAGACCTGACGGCACAATGGATTCAACCTCCATTGAAAATGAATGCACACAAGTTTTAAATAATATAAAAGCAATTGTTGAAGCAGCAGGAATGAAAATGAATAACATTTCTAAATCAACAATTTATTTGACCGATCTTAAAAATTTCGCGAAAGTAAATGATGTGTACAAAACATATTTTCCATTAAATCCTCCTGCGCGCGAAACCATTGAAGTAAAAGCATTACCAAAAGGAGCGCATTTAGAAATAAGCGTCATCGCAAATTGAGACTAATTTTTAGCGATGTCACTTCGAGTGAATTTTTGC
>JBEIEI010000012.1:0-24969 GCA_040382975.1 Flavobacteriales bacterium | reverse complement strand
TTTACGAAACCCATCCTTTTGATTTAGTAGGTTGGGATGGATATGTTTACCCTTATGCCTTTTCAATTTTTGATTTCGAACCAATTACCGGCAGAATACACATGCCACCTCCAATTCATCAACAATTTGAAGGTAGGAATTTTGTGATCTGTTCATTTGTTCCTCGTTTATACGATTATCATCCTGACGCAATTCCAGCTCCTTATCACCATAGTAATATTGATGCAGAAGAAATTTTATATTATGTTGACGGAGATTTTATGAGCCGTAATAATATCAAAGCAGGTCAATTCACTTTACATCCTGCCGGCGTTCCACATGGGCCGCACCCCGGAGCTATAGAACGTAGTATCGGAAAAAAAGAAACCAAAGAATTAGCAGTAATGATAGATCCTTTTAATCCTTTAAAAATATCTAAAGTGGCATTAAAATATGAAGTGAAAGATTATTACAAATCTTGGATGAGTAAACCTGAATTAGCGAAATAAATTAAAATTATAAATCTTAAATTTTAGAAATCATGTCAGTAGCAGATCTAACAAAAGTAAAAAACTTTGATTATAGCGGTGAAAAAGTATTTGAAAAAGCGCAAGATTTTTTGCCAATTAACGGAACAGATTATGTTGAGTTGTATGTAGGTAACGCAAAACAAGCGGCGCATTTTTATAAAACAGCATTCGGCTTTCAGGAGTTAGCTTATGCCGGCTTAGAAACGGGTGTGAGAGACAGGGTATCTTACGTTTTAGTTCAAGATAAAATTCGTTTGATCTTAACTAGTCCGTTTGATCCCGAAAGTATAATTTCTCATCACATTCGCAAACACGGTGATGGCGTAAAAGTAATTGCCTTATGGGTAGATGATGCACGTAAAGCTTTTGAAGAAACCACTAAGCGCGGTGCTTTGCCTTATATAATGCCAACAGTAACTAAAGATGAATTTGGCGAAGTTGTACAATCAGGAATTCATACGTATGGTGAAACCGTTCACGTTTTTGTAGAACGTAAAAACTATAAAGGCATTTTTATACCCGGGTATGTAAAATGGGAAACCGAGTACCACCCTACTCCAACAGGTTTAAAATATATCGATCACATGGTTGGTAATGTTGAAATGGGCGCTATGAATAAATGGGCCGGCTTTTATGCAGATGTGATGGGCTTTGCAAATTTAGTGACCTTTGATGATAAAGATATTTCAACAGAGTATACAGCTTTAATGAGTAAAGTGATGACCAACGGCAATGGAAGAATTAAATTTCCAATTAACGAACCTGCGCATGGTAAAAAGAAATCGCAAGTAGAAGAGTATTTAGATTTTTATCACGGATCGGGTTGCCAGCATATAGCTGTAGCAACAGACGATATTATTTTTACAATATCAGAAATGCGTAAGCGTGGTGTTGATTTTTTATATGTTCCCGGAACCTATTACGATACTGTGAAAAACCGTGTTGGTATAATTGAAGAAGACCTTGAAGAATTAAAAAAATGGGGTATAATGGTGGACAGAGATGAAGATGGATATCTATTACAGATATTTACCAAACCGGTTGAAGACAGACCTACATTATTTTTCGAGATCATTCAACGTAAAGGCGCTAAATCATTTGGTAAAGGTAATTTTCAAGCGCTATTCGAATCAATTGAAGCCGAACAAGCAAGAAGAGGAACATTATAATTATTAATTTAGAGTTAATGATTTAATTTACACTTTAACTAGTTTTGTTATTAGTGTATTTATACAATTCTGATATTTGTCACATCCACTTCTGTGTTTTATTTGTTCCTTTGCTCAATTTAAATAATTAGATTGACAAAAAAATGAATTCTGTAAGATTTATAGGTAACGATAAACTTGAAAAACAGTTTGTAATTAAATTAAGAAAAAACGTAAATGATTATTTTAAACAAAATAATATTTCCACAAAAGCTAATTTTGCAATGGTATTTAAAACCATTGTTTTGATCAGCATGTATATTGTGCCGTACATCCTAATTTTAATTATAACAATGCCTACACTTATTGCTTTTTTACTTGTGTTGTTAATGGGTATAGGAGTTGCAGGAGTTGGAATGGGCGTTATGCACGATGCATGCCACGGAGCCTATTCAAAAAAACATTGGGTAAATAATTTACTTGCAGGGAGTTTATATTTATTAGGAAGTAATGTTTTAAATTGGAAAATTCAACATAACGTATTACACCATACCTACACCAATATTTCCGGCTTAGATGAAGATATTAATGAAAAAGGACCAATTCGTTTGGCAGAAAGATCGCCACTAAAAAAATATCACCGCTTTCAATTTATTTATGCATTTATATTTTACGGCTTAATGACCTTAACAATGTTATTAAATGATTTTATGCGTTTAGTTACATACAATAAAGCTGGTTTAGTTAAATCTCAAAATAAAAAAATGACCGCAGAATTTATAAAAATGTTTTTTCGGAAATTAATTTACCTTGTTGTTATTCTTGGATTACCTATGTTAGTTACAGATTTTAAATGGTACCAAATTTTAGTAGGTTTTGTTATTATGCATTGGGTGGCAAGTATTATATTAAGTTTTATTTTCCAGATGGCACATGTTGTTGAAGGGGCCGAGCAGCCGTTTGCTGAAACAGAGTTGGATTCTGATTGGCATGTTCATCAACTTAAAACAACTTCAGATTTTGCTAGAAATAACCAATTTTTAAATTGGTACGTTGGCGGTCTAAATTTTCAGATCGAACATCATTTATTTCCAAATATTTGCCACATTCATTATACAAAGATCGCACCCATTGTAGAAAAAACCGCTAAAGAATATGGTATACCGTATAATCTAAAGCCAAGTTTTAGAAGCGCACTACTATCGCATATTCATAGACTTAAAGAGTTAGGGAGAGCTTAACCCTTTATTGTTTCAAACAATTTTAAATGGATCAAACAATTCGCGTTACAAAAAAATTTACGTTTGACATGGCTCATGCTCTTTATGCTTATGACGGGCCTTGTAAAAACATTCATGGTCATACGTATATTTTAAGTATTACGTTAAAAGGAATTGTCCTTCAAAATAATGATCATCCAAAAAATGGAATGGTAATAGATTTTACCGATTTTAAAAAAATAATAGTTGAAAACATCATTCAAGTATTTGACCATTCTTTGGTGTTGAATTCAAACTCGCCGCATGGTGGTCTAAATGAAATAAGAGAAAATTTTGAAAAAATAAATTATGTGCCTTATCAACCGAGTTGCGAAAACTTATTGATTGATTTTTTTGATAGGATCAACTCAAAATTTGCGGATGATATTAAAATAAATAATATTAAACTAGAAGAGACTCCAACGTCCTATGCAGAATGGTTTGCTGAAGACAATTAAACTTGCTGCTTAAATTGACAATATAAAAATAATAGTAAAAAGAAGCGTCACTTTGTATCGCAAAATGGTGCTTCTTTTAAAATATGATATATTATAAATTAACTAAAAGCAATAACGTATTTACCACTAAACTCACAAGAAATAAATTAACTACCCATTTTGTAGGCGCTTGACCTATTCCGGCAGTGTTATTTGCCATTGAAACTGCTGCACAAACACCTAATTGCCAAATTGGAGCGTTATTTGCTAAAATAAAACTTGCGGCAATACCACCAACAATACTTCCTATTAAGATGGTCATACTTATTATTCCGAAATAGCTAAAATTTAGCTTTTCAATAAATTTTGCATAAGCGCCTAAATCAGATTTAGAATTTACAGTGCTTTTTGAATAAAATGCCTTTTGGCTAGACTTTAAGTCAACAGATGATTCCATAATTATAATTTTAATGTTTAATCAAACCTAAAGCAAAAAGCCTAAAAATTGGTTGACAAAAATCAGTTTCGTGCATGATACTTATCATTTTTGAAGAATTAAAAAAAAATCAACTTTGTGCAAAGTAAAAAGTAAAACAATGACAATTATAACCTTTGATAAGCCGACTAAAGTGTCGGAAATTAAAAAAAAGTTTAGTGATCAATTCCCGTTTTTAAAGATCGAATTTTTTAAGAAAAAACATAAAGTTGCTCAAGGTTCTCTAAAAAAAGATATTATTACCGATGACTTTATTATTAGCTCCTCGGATAAAGAAAGCGCTATTATGTTTGGTGAAAACACGCTTGTTTCAGAATTAGAAAAACAGTTTGATGAAAAATTTAAACTGTCTGCTCAAATATTTCGTAAATCTGGTAAAACATGGCTGGAAACAACCTACACGGATAGTTGGTCGCTAAAAAAACAGAACGAAGAAGGATTAGAATTAAGTAATATGTAAAAAGTTTTGTTGATCCTTATATCGATCAATGATTATTCCTGAAACATCTATTTTATTACTGATATGAGAGATCGTATTACAGGTAATTATCTCTTTTATTCCAGATCTAATTAAATTGTCGTAAGCGGAGTTTGCAAAAACTGCATGCACACCAATACAAACTGCCGGTTTCATACTTGCTTTTTTAAGATGCCCTATTGTTTCTATCATTGTGTTTGCTGTAGAAATAATATCATCAACTAAAACCGGGGTATGCTCTATATATTTTTCTGTATGCGGAACAGAAACGTCCACATCATTATCTCCTAGTCGTGTCTTTTGTAAAACTATAAAAGGCGCACCTGCAGCTTTAGCTACTTCCGAAACCCATTGTTCACTTTCACTATCCGGACCAATTAATAATGGTTGTTGAATGTTATTTTTAATCCAACTCGAAATTAATTTTGCTGAATGTAAAACATTACATGGTATGGAGTAAATTTCATTCATCGAACTTCTTCGATGTAAATGTGGATCGATGGTTATAACACGATCAGCAAATGATGAGATCAGTTTTGCGAAATAATTGGAGGTAATGGCTTCGCCAGGATTAAATTGTTTATCCTGCCGCATGTATGCCAAATATGGAATAACTAAACAGATCGATTTGGCCTTTAAGTCTTTTAATAAATTGCAAATAAAAAGTAGCGGCAATAGTTTAGGGTTTGGTTCATGAAGTGTACAAACAACAATCACCTCTTTCTCTTCCACGTTACTTAAAATTCTAATATAGGTCTCTCCATCAGGAAACTGCCGCTGTGTAAAATTACCCCGTTCTGCACCCAACCCTTTAAGAATGGCATCAGAAAGTAATTCGTTTCCAGGCATTGAAAAAACAATTGGCTTCATTATTATTCTATTACAATTAATTCTTTAAGACAATTTAAATATTCTTTAGCGTATTCTAATTCGCCAGTCGATTCGGAATAGATCTTAAAAAGCAGATCGCCTTTTTTTATTTCTTTTGCAATGGGGGCAAAAAATAAAACGCCGGCGGCTGCCGATTTTGGTGCACCGGCCAATTTTGCAATGCGAGCTAATTTGCGATTATCAATTGCTTTTACTATTCCTTCTTTTTCAGAAAATACTTCATGATAGTATTTGGCGTATTTTGGTTCTTTAAAGCCACCTTGGGCATTGCAAATTGCAATAAATTTTTTATACGCTTCGCCGCTTTCCAATAAAGATCTTGCTATCAAGATTTCTGTTCCATCGGCATAATTGCCAGACATTTTTAATAACGCAGCAGAAAGAGAAATGGCGCGTTCTTTTAGATCGGCAGGTGCGTCAATAGCATTTTTTAAAACGGCCAACACATCCATCGCCTCTAATGCAGGTCCAATACCTCTTCCAACCGGTTGTGTTCCGTCGGTGATTATAATTTCTGTTTGTATACCTATTGCCTGACTAACTGCATTAAAATAATACTGCAATCTTAATGCTTCTTCTTGCGAACGAACTTTTGCAGACGGACCAACCGGAATATCAATTAATACATGGGTAGAGCCAGCCGCTACTTTTTTAGAAAGTACTGAAGCAACCATTTGTCCTTCACTGTCAATATCTAAAGCTTTTTCAACTGCAATTAGCAAATCATCAGCCGGACTTAATTTTACCGCACCACCCCATACGATGCAACCGCCTTCTTTTTCTATTACTTGTTTTATCTGTCCAATGTTTAAATTAACAGTCGTCATCGTTTCCATTGTATCTGCAGTTCCTGCAGGTGAAGTAATGGCTCTTGATGATGTTTTAGGAATAGTTAATCCTGCTGCGGCAATTACGCTAACAATAATTGGCGTTGTACGATTACCCGGAAGACCGCCAACACAATGTTTATCAAGGATCATTTTTTTATCCCAATTCATTTTACTTCCTGCCCCTATCATGGCTTTGGTTAAAGAAGTAATTTCGTTTACAGATAAATTATTTCCGGCACAGCCAGAAACGAAGGCCGCAATTTCGATATTTGAATAATAACCGGCAACTACATCGTTGATAATAGCTTTAAATGCAAGATCATCAAGTTCTTGCTTATACATTTTTGCCCGCACATACTTGAGTGATTCAATTGGCTGTAGGTGTGAAATAGTAACGGTATCTCCATGATTAACTCCCAATCGTTCCATAGCCTCTTGCGACAAACTAGTTTCACCATCTTTAAGTAAATTGGAATGAATAATATTTAACGTGGCAACGATCTTATTGCCATTTTTATGAACCACAATTCGTGTTAGTGCGGTAAACCCTTCAGAAGTGCAAACATGGCTATCTTCCCTTAGAAATATATTGCTTTCATGATAGGTGCCAATACCGAGATCTATAATTTTTAATTTATGGAAATGGTGTTTATTCATACTTGCAAGTTAATTTTAAATGTTAATGCAAGCAAAGAAAATTGCTAGTATATAGTTATAATTTCAAAAGGAGCTTAATAATTTAATTTCGTTCCTGTAAAGAACTAATTTTTTATCATTTTCGAGTTGTTTTAGTAAACGAGAAATAACAACGCGACTAGTTCCCATTTCTTCAGCAATTTGATTGTGCGATAAAAGAATAGATGATTTTCCTGTAACCTTTGTTTTATTTTTAAGATACTTAATTAAACGCTCATCTAATTTATGAAAAGCAATACTTTGTAATGATTTTAATAATTCGTTAAACCTTTGGGTAAAACTATTAAAAATATAACTTTTCCAACTTGGATATTTTACTAACCACTCATCTAATTTTTCGTGTGGGATAGCGATCAACTCAACGGAATCTTCTGCAATTGCTTTTATTTCGCTTTTGCGAGCCTCCATGCAACAAGTATAGGCCATTGCACAACTTTCATTTGAACTTAAATAATATAAAAGAATTTCGCGCTCCTCTTCGTCTCTTCTCATTACTCTAACTGTTCCACTTAAGATCAATGGCATGAATTTTATTTTTTTGCCATAGTCCATTATCACATCGCCTTCTTTAAAACTCATAACCTTTCCAATAGAAACGATTTCGTCTATCAATTTTTCTTCAAGAATGTGCTTTAATTTTTCTTTTATGGTTGCCATAAAGTAAAATTAAAAATAAAACGGCAATAAACTACTTAAACTCATAGGTTGTTCCTTTAAGCTGAGTAAGTAAAGTTTTGGGTTCGTCTGTTGCAACCGCTCTGCCTCCAATAACCGGGGCTACCGGTGAGTGTTCTTTTAAATAATCAATGATCACATCGTGCATTAATAATGGTGATTTTTTTGGATTTTTAACATGTTCTATTCTACATAATGTATCATCCGGATCACCTTCGCGTTCGCAAGCTACAATACTATATTCTTTTGCAAGGTCAATTGGAGCACCCCCAACCTTTACCGAATTCACACGTTTTCCAAATTCGTTACCAATGGTAAAATTAACTTCCATGCCATTATAACGCACAAACCAACCTCCAAAACGTTTTGATGGATCGTTAGCGAATGCATTTTGTAACTCTTTTTCTAACCAATCCCAAATTTGTTTTCCGGTAACAATTCCTGTTTTAGCTTCGCTGTTAACGGGTAACATATTCCATAAAAATTCTTTAGTAATTGTTGCCAAGCCGGTTTTTGGATCTAGAGCTAATGGCTGACAAAATCTAAATCCGTTTGATAAAGCAATGTCTGGTTTAAATTTCCATTTAATGGCATCCGTAATTAAATTATCCATTGGCGTTTCCATAACAAAATAACGCACTAAAGGTGTTTTACTGGTACCAATAATAACTTGTAATTCTTTTTTAAATGGCTCATATGCCTTTCCACTAAGCCTTGCATTTCTTTATCAGCAGGGTATTTAGCAGGATCAACATCCAATAACTGATATTCTGTATTTATTAATTTACCATTTTCAATTGTAAGATCTAATTTTCCTAAAAAAGAACCAAAGGCGCCACACTCAATAACCTTAGTATATTTTCCTTGAATTGGAACGCGTACACGCTCATGCGTATCAGCTCCCATAATAATATCAACACCTTCTGAGGCTGGATTGTTTGCCAGTCCAACTTGTTGCGCCAAGCCCATATGCGTTGCCACAATAACAACTACACAACCTTCAGTTTCTCTTAATAATTTTACATACTTAGCAATATTCACCTCAGCATGATCAAATCGCAAACCTTCGCTGTAAGCAGGTGATTGGCGTTTTGGGATCAAATGATCGGTATATCCGATAACACCAATTTTTACTCCGCCAATATATTTTATCCAATAAGGAGGATAAACTAATTCCCCATTATCAGCATCAGTTGTTTTATGCCACATATTAGCACAGATTTTTGCAGCATTCACGTGGCCCAGATCATACAACATTTTTTTCTTCTTATAAACCACTTCCCAGTTTCCCGGCAACATAAGATCGTAATTTAAATTATTAAAAATGGGTATGAGCGCCTCTCCTTCTGTTAAAGAAGCAACCGCGTGACCATGAAAAAAATCGCCACCATCATACAAAATTGTGTTTGCAGGGTTTTGTTTACGAAAAGATTCTATCATGGTTTTTAAAACTGCCATGCCGCCACGTTTTTTATAAACCGGTGTATTGTTTTCCCAAAAAAATTCGTCGTGTGTATTAAGTTGTGAATGTATATCGGTAGTGATCAAAATTGATATTTTTTTTGATCCTGTCTTCTCAATAATAGATTCATCTTCAAATTCTTTTTTTAAATAAGATTCGCTCGAAAAACCGGACAAAGGATTTAAGGTTGCTGCCAGCCCCACTAATGCAGATTTTTTTAAAAATTTTCTTCTCGAATCGTCGTTTGAATTATTATTCTTTTCTTCCATTAAAATTTAATTGATCGTTGTCTTTAATGCCTAAATCTTGTAATCGATAACAAAGTTGAAATTAACTAAATTTACTTTATTATACTCGTATTTCAAATTATTATAAATATTGCCTTGTAGCAATTTATAAACCACCAGCATTCTAATTTCTAAACCCTTTAAAGTTTTACCAAAAGCATACGAAGCATCATAATTAAGCTGGTGATAAGAAGGCATGCCGTATTTATTTAATCGATAACTTTTTACGTCAGGCAATTGATAATAACCATAACCTAACGAAGTTTTAAACTTATTACTCGTAAATACTGTCTTTAAACAAAAGGCATTTACATTTCCTAATCCTTCATTTCGTTCACGCGGTAAAAAAGTATAAAATGGTTCTTTGCCCCATTCGCGTGGCATTAAAAAGATACCATCGCCGGTAATATGTGTATAATTTAAACTCGTGTTTATTTTAGAAAATTTTATTCCTACCTGTCCGCTAATTATATTTGATATCGCTCCTTTTTTTATGTAGGTCATTGTTTGATCCATGTTGCCACCCTTATTCAAAGCGGCTTGATGCATATAAATTAGCCCTTGATAAAAATTTATTTTTTCATTTAATTTTTGTTTATTGTTTATTTCAAGAATAGCCGTGTTCATTATATTCTTTAAATATCCATCCCAAATATTTATTTTAAAATTTTTAGTAGGTTGAAAATATAAGTTCCCAATTGCCATACCTTGTGTTAGAACATTTCCAAAATAATTCGATCTTTTTCCCTGATCGTTAACACCGGAAGAATACAAGCCCATAGATTCTTGCAAACGATACCATTTTGTGGTTGATCTTGGAGATACACTCCAGATCCATCCCCCATTAAATCCAAACTTGTTACTTTCATTAATAGTTAACCAAGCTCCTTCTTCGAAAGTCGGGCGCATTCTTCCATCTTGAGGATTAAAAAACGGCGTATTCAAAAGGATTTTCCCAACTGTAATAGAACTTTTAGATAAATTATATTTTAAAAATAATTCTTCGAGTCTGGCAAGGTCTTTTTTCTTATCGGGTTGTGTAATATCGAATAAACCTAATTCATACCTATTAGGTAAAAGAGTAATTGAATCCAATTTATTAAGATCTGATGAAAAAACATTGTAAGTAAAAAAACCACTTAAACCAATTTGAAATCCGTAAAATGGTCGCGTTATGCCGCCTAACCCAACTCCTGTTGCAAATGCGTAATCATCCTTTAAATTATTATCGTAAAGTGTTGACATGAAAAAGGAACGCGACCTTGCTTCCCAATCAACTTTTAATTTATTTTCTTTTTGAGATAATGAATCCTTTTTCTTTATCGTAATTAAAGTTTCATTGTTGTCCTGAGAAAAAATTAATAAGGAATTAAAAAATAAAAAAAATATTATCAGATCTATTTTCACTTTGATTTATTTTTTTTCATCAGATCCAATTTTTCTTTAATTGGTTTAAATGGCCCGTATTTATGTTGCTTCTCGCTGAATCCGTCTTTGTAAGGACCAAACGGATGATCGAAAGGTTTTTCCTCTATTTTTGGCCAATCTTTTTTAATGTCTTTATTAGGACGAGGTTGAGAATTCACGAATGCTGCAACGTCCCAGGCTTCCTCATCGCTCAATTGTGCAGCATCATGCGAAGCGCCTAGCGGCATATTATATTTTACAAATTTAGAGAAGTTAGACATGCGATATAAACCTGCGCCATCGTTATAACTATTAGCCCCCCAAAGAGGCGGATAAGTAAAGGCTGTTTTATCTCCGTTTAAAACGCCTTCGCCATTAGCCTGATGACAACTTTGGCATTTAGCCGTATAAACCAATTTCCCTTTCACAGGATCAGAAGCTCTGTCTAAGAACTTTAAGTCTTTGAAGCCAGAACCCTCGGGCTTTTCGCCTTTAGCAACATCTTTACCCAACCATTTTATATAAGATACAATCGCTTGCATTTCTTTGGAGTTAGTATCCAGACCTTTTCCATTTAAACTTCTTTCAAAACAATCATTAATACGCTTATACATATTTTCAATTGCACCAGAGCGCGCTCTAAATTTTGGATAGGTAGAAGCAACAGCAGAATAATTATTTCCAAATACTTTTGTTCCTGCATCTAAATGACAATTCTGACAATTCATTCCGTTGGTTGACGCAAGAAACACTTTTCCTTTTGGTCCAAAATAATCTGCGGTGTGCGCAATAAGATCTTTTCCATAAAGTATCTCTTCCTTTTTAGGATCAGCCTCTAGCGCTCTAACATCAGGCGCTTGCCAAAATAAGCTAGCTTGAGAAATTCCTTTCGCTTTTTCTTTAGCGGCTTCTGTAAAATTTCCATACTCATCTGGAACAGGAACAACAACTTTTTTTTCAGGTTTAGATTCGGGCATATATATCGCCAATAAAATAAACAACCCTATTATGAAAACAACCAAAACAACAATAATATTACTTAATGTTATAACCATTGGCGCCAATGGATTATCAGGCCCATCCTGATAATCATTATGATCTTCGTTTTTCATAACTAATTTTTTATTTTAATTAATGAGGTAGTTTATCCCTCAATAAACCATATACCCAAGTGCCGGCAATTGCGCTTAATAAGGTTATTATAATTACAGTTGCGCCAGAACCTATCTGCGCAAATAAGGGACCTGGGCAAGCACCGGTAATTGCCCAGCCAAATCCAAATAATAAACCGCCATATATATTTCCTTTATTGAATTTTTTATGATGAAATTCTACCTCTTCCCCATAAATAGTTTTAAGATTAAATTTTTTGATAAGGAAAACACTTATCATTCCAATAAAAACAGCTGAACCAATAATACCATACATGTGAAAAGATTGAAACCGAAACATTTCCTGGATCCGGAACCATGAAATGATCTCTGCTTTAACAAAAACAATTCCGAATATTATGCCAACTGCTAAATATTTAAAATTATACCACCAAGGATGCACGATGTGTGATTCATTGATACACATAGTATCTAAAGCTCTGTCTTGAAATTCTTTTGGTTCTTTATTTATATCGTTTATAATTTTCATTGAGTTAAAGTTTTAAAATAATTGGTAAAATAACATTTGCCATTAAAAATCCTCCGCCCATAAAACAACAGGTTGCTATGAGGGATGGCCACTGTAATGTTGACAAACCCATAATTGCATGACCACTTGTGCAACCTCCCCCATAACGGGTTCCAAAGCCTACTAAAAATCCACCAACAACTATCATTATAAATCCTTTAAGAGTAATAAGTGATGTCCAGTTAAAAAGTTGATTTGGAACAAGACCACTGTAATCTGTTATTCCGTATGAGGATAATTCTTCAGAAAGTTTTGGAGCTACTTGAACATCACCACTATTAGGCATTATTAAAGTTGTAATTATTCCGCCAACAAAAATTCCACCAACAAAAAATAAATTCCAAGCCTCTTTTTTCCAATCGTATTTGAAAAAAGAAATATTTGCTGGAAAGCATGCTGCACATATATGGCGTAAGGAAGAACTTATCCCGAAAGATTTGTTTCCTATTAGTAGTAAAACAGGAACGATCAGTCCTATTAGTGGGCCTGCAATATACCAAGGCCATGGTTGATTTATCCAAGTCATATTTTTATTTGTTTTCACAAATTTATGACAAAAATCAGTCTTTCAAAGTTACAAAAGTTACATAACGCACAAGACGGCCATTTAGCCGCCTTGTGCAATAATATTAAACATTTAAAGCAGTGTTGAAGGGCACACATAATCTGTGACCGGAAATTTTTGCGTTGCTTTTATAGCATTAAAACCACCGCTTACATTTATAAGATTTCTATATCCTCGTGCCTGTAAAATAGAAACAAAAATCATCGATCGATATCCGGATAAACAATGAACGTAATATCTTTTGTTTTTATCGATCTTAGTCATACTATCATTGATAAAATCCAGAGGCGCACTAATGGCCTCAACCACATGTTCGCTATTGTATTCACTTACTTTTCGTACGTCCAAAATATTTAATTTTTGTTTCTCACTCAATGCTGCAAATTCATCGGCAATAACAGAAGTGATCTGATCAATCTCTTTACCAGCCTCTATCCATGTTTGAATGCCTCCTTTTAAATAACCTAAAGCATTGTCATAACCAACACGTGCTAATCGTGTTATCACCTCTTCTTCACGACCGGCATCGGCAACTACTAAAATTTCCTGTTTAACGCTAGGTATTAATGTGCCCACCCAGGTTGCAAAACTACCATCTATGCCAATGTTAATTGAATTAGGAATAAATGCTTTATTAAATACCTGAGGATTTCTAGTATCAATAATTAATGCTTGTGTTTCATTGGCGGCCGCTTCAAACTCAATTGCGTTTAATGCTTTTGTGCCACGCTTCATCACATTATCAATACTCTCGTATCCTTTAATGTTTAATAAAACATTTTGAGGAAAATAACCCGGAGGTGGCACTAATCCGGTTAAGATCTCTTTAATAAACTGTTCTTTAGTTAATTTTGGATTAAGTGCATAGTTAACTTGTTTTTGATGTCCAAGTGTATCCGTTGTTTCTTTACTCATATTTTTTCCGCAAGCACTTCCTGCACCATGATTTGGATAAACAATTAGATCATCACTTAAAGGCATAATTTTATTACGCAACGAGTCGTAAAGATGTCCTGCTAATTTTTCTTCAGTAAGATCGGCAATAACATGTTGAGCTAGATCAGGACGGCCAACATCGCCAATAAATAATGTGTCGCCACTAATAATACCATGCTCTTTCCCGTTTTCATCAATTAGTAAATAGGTAGTACTTTCCATGGTGTGACCAGGAGTGTGTATCACTTTTACACTGTAATTTCCTACTTTAAAAATTTGATTATCCTCTGCGGTAATTGCTTTATATGCTGGCTTTGCGGTTGGACCAAAAACGATCTCTGCCCCTGCATTTTTTACAAGGTCTAAATGCCCACTTACAAAATCTGCATGAAAATGCGTTTCAAAAACATATTTAATTTTTGCATTGTCTTTTTTTGCTCTTTCAATATATGGTTGCACTTCTCTGAGTGGATCAAAGATCGCTGCTTCGCCATTGTTCTCTAAATAATATGCTGCATGAGCAATACATCCAGTATAAATTTGTTCTAATTTCATTTTATTTATTTTTTAAAGTTTTTAATATGAGTTATTTTTTCGATAATTGAGAAATACTTTATGGGCATCTGCCGCTACAAGATCTTTTCATTGCGATTTTTTAATTAGTTGTTTTATCTTTCTTGTTTACTATAACCTCTTTATTAGAAGGAGTTAATTTATAAAGCAAATAACCAAAACCTGCCGCTAAGTGCAAAAGGACTACAATAAAAATTACGGTTGATAACATAATACTCGTTTTAAATGTTTACGATACAAATTTCGCTTAGCTAAAATCAAAATAGCATGACCAAAGTCAGTTTTTAATGAGAAATATTCTGATAACAAAAGTTAAGTAACAAATGTTGCTTATTATGGAGGTATATACATCGTACCTTCATGTAAGGAATCAAATACCTAATAACATGAAAGAGGAAATTATAGTTGGTAAAAGAGAAAGTTCAAATTTTTTTAGAAAAATGGGGACTTTATTGAATCTTGAAAAAGGTCTTTATAAAGCCTATGAAAGTGTGTTAGGCATAACATCGGGTACTTGGAAACAGATGCCGAAAATCGATTACATTTTGGTTTTTAAAACACTTTACGTAAAATGTGAAGGCTGCGAGCCGGAAGATTTTGATGACGGGAAAAAAGCAGTATATCAATTAAGTTTAGTGTATAATAAAAACAGAAGATTGATCGTTCACGAAACCAAAATAAAAGATGAAGTATTTAAACTTGCAGAAAAACTCAGCGCTTTTTTCCAGCTTAAAATACGAGACGCCGCAAGTGACAGAAGAAATCCGAAATGGTTGACGAATTGACTAAGAATTAGTTAATATTATTTTTTTATTTTATGTGTTCTTGCTTGGTAGACAGGTAATTTCTCGGGGAACGAGCTATACTCAAAATCAAAACCGAGTAAAATTGGTAATGTAATACCTAAACCGCCTGCAATTTTAACAAGGGTGATAATTTGCGGGTTTGATTTACCTTTTTCAATTGTCCATAAATTTTGCTTATCCATTCCTATACGATTAGCAAGTTCAACTTGGCTTATATCAAAAAGCAGACGATACTTTTTAATATTTAATCCAAGTTTTACTAAAAAATCTTTATCCGTGTTCACATCAACTAAGTTGACTTTTATATAAATAAATTTGGTAATGTATTTACATTACTTTATTTTTAAGACATAATTTTAATAATCACAAAATGATGTGCAATTAAAACGAGCATAAAACAATGTGATTTAAGAAGGCGCATACCGAAAAGCCTTTATTTAGAGTAGGTATTTATGTAAAAAACAAAACCATGAAAAAACAAATTTACTTAATGATGGTAGCAGCTTGTTTAGGCTTGCTAACAAAAGCACAAACTGTAATTCCTTCTTATGTGCCTACTAACGGCTTGGTTGGTTGGTGGCCATTTAATGGCAATGCTAATGACCTAAGTGTTAATGTTAATAACGGAACAGTAAACGGAGCCACCCTAACTGCCGACAGATTTGGCAATGCTAACAAGGCGTATAGTTTTGATGGTTTAATTAGTTACATTAAAGTAGTAAACAATAATTCATTAAATAATAATTCAATTAGTGTTTCTGGCTGGTTAAACGCAAATATTTTAGGTTCTAACACCCAAGGTATCGTTTCTAGATGGAATCAAAATAATTGTCAAAATTATAGCACATCAATTGGTTTAGTAAATAAGTTTGCAGGAGCAAGTACTCAATATCAAGGGGGCTTATTTTCAAATACATCACTAATTGCAAATAATTGGATTCATTTTGTATTTATTCAAAACATAAATATTGGTGGTTCACTTTATTTGAATGGTAGTTTAGATAATACTAATAATTTATCAGGAGCAATAAGTAGTTGCACAAACAATTTATTATTTGGTGCTCAAGTAAATTTAAATGATAATTCCATTTTCCGTTTTTTTAATGGAAAGCTTGATGACATAGGTATTTGGAGTCGTGCTTTAACAGATTGTGAAATAAAAAAACTCTACTACGCTCCTTCATTTAGTGCCGCAGCAAGTAACCCAACTATTTGTGCCGGGCAAAGTTTAACCTTAACTGCCGGAGGTGTTCCAAACTATGCATGGAGTAACGGCGCCAATACAGCCAGTTCTGTGGTTACACCAAGCACATCCATTATTTACACGGTAACAAGCACCTATACCACTGGTTGTACAGATACAAAAACAGTTTCAGTTACAGTTAATGCATGCACGGGTATTAGCGAGGCTCAACTTTCAAAAGAACTTTCGGTTTACCCAAACCCAACTAAAGATAACATTACTGTTGTTTCTACCCCAAACTTTATAGGCAAAACATATAGTATTACGGATCAACTAGGCAAATTAATTACCAACGGTAAACTCACTTCCGACAACATGAAAATATCACTTAGTAGTTTTCCAAACGGCTTATACTTTGTAAAAATTGAAGGCCAAACTTTTAAAATTGTAAAAGAATAAAGAAATCTGTCAATTCGAGCGAAGTCAGTTCGAGCGAAGTCGAGAACAGCATACACGAAATCGAAACCTGTTTTATCATCACTTCTCGACTTCGCTCGAAGTGACACGACTAATCAATTATAAAAAAATTGATTAAAAAACTTAAATGGCTATTTTAGAAGTGAGATAGCCATTTTTTATTCTGTCAGTTCGAGCAATATCAGTTGATACACAAATGATAGCATCCCATTTATTTTGCTCGATCTTATAATTATTAAGATCTGCACAAATCGTTTCGATATTTAGTTTTTTTTAGCAGAAAGTTCGATGAGCTTATTTAATCCTTCTTGTGAATAATCAAGTGCCGTTACAAAATGTCCTCTCTCTGCCAAAAACAAAGCATTTCTACCTTCGCCTTCAGCTAAACATAACACTTTTGAATCAGGTTTTATTAAACTGACCTTTGATCTTAAAAATTCATTTGGTTCAAGGCCATAAGCAAAACCAATTTCTTTATAACGGGTATTCCAAAAATTTACATCCACTTTTATTTTTTTAAATAATCCAATTTATAATCACCAATATTATTTTCACAGCTCTTAATTAATCTTCTTTGTTTAAAAAAATTAAATACGCCAATAATTAAAATGCTAATTGATACAATGAAAAAGGTAATCTGGAAAACTAAACTGTTTTCTAACTTCAAAAGACCATTCAAACTTAAACCTGCTACTAAAAAATAAAGTGCTGTTCTAATAAAAGACAATAAAGTTGTTTGGTTAGACATGATCGTTCTTTGAAGAGCTAGTCTTTCACGAAGGATCAGATCTTTATTTATTATATTCATACTATAAAGTAATTATTCTGGATTAGAATACATTACTCAGTTATTATTACTTTTTCTATCGCATTAAACTTTCCGTTAAAAACAAAATTAAAAGCATAAACACCGCTAGCTAATTTTACTTTATCAGAAATATCAATAGTATGATTTCCTTGATTTAAACCAAGAAAACTTTTTTCAGCAACGATCTTTCCATTTACATCTGTAATGAAAAGATCAAGATCGCCGCTACTTGGCAACGATAATTTAAAACTAATTTGTTTTTGTGTTGGGTTTGGAAAGACAACAGCTTTTAATGGATTTCTTCCATCAATTGGCTTTAAACCACTTACGATGCTTTTTACAAGCCACACTTCATAAATTACATTATGTGCATTTGTAACACCTGTATTGTTAGCTGTAAAAGGATTTGTTTGCGGACTATAAATTCCTCCATAGCAATGACCTATCAATGCTGAGTCGCTGGTAATTTTAGACAACTTAATTATTTCAGATTCATAATGCGGTAGTGTATGATTAGGGATAAATTCTGCACTAGCTCCAATTAAACCCGGCATTTCATTCGGGAACGCATTTTCTTGCAAATTACCACTGGCGTCTCTAGAAACACGACTGATCGTTTTTACAAATGGTACATTATTATCTTGGGTTAACACATTGTTTACATAAGAGTACTGACTCATGCCTCCGTAAAAAATAGAGTGCATTACATTATTTACACTATCATACAAAGAAGTTTTTGCAGAATGATAATTACTTAAGTATTGGTTAAAAGCAATAACAGGGGTATGTCCACTTGCTTTAATATCTACAGGATATAAAAAAGGAAGATCGATACCAACCTGAAAAACACCTGAAGAAATTGTGTAACCCTCTTCACCATTCGGAAAAATTTGTGGCATCAAATTATAATCTCTTCTGTGCAAATGAACCTGATCACTTACGCTTGTGTAATTTGAAAAACTTAGTTGAGTTCCGGAATTATTGATATTAAATTTCTTTAGTCCATTTACATATGTTTGCGTGTAGGTTGGATGGCCCATTGGATTGTACCTGCCATCAAAACGATGTCCGCCAACCAAATAAAAATTAGCTCCGATCTTCCCTAATTGACCGCCATTTACAGCAAACTTTTGATCAGTAATTTGTTTAAAATATGGTGTGATCGTATTTCCATTTACAATAGCATTTATTAATCCGCTAACCGAAACTGAAGTTAGATTAGGATACGTGATATGATCTAAAGCGGTAGTGCTGTATCCATAACCGCCAATGATATAAAGAGAATCATTATCTTGATAAAAATTCATGTTAGTAGATTGAAGTTGTTCTTTCAATCCAATAGGCAATGCATTTACCGAAGCTGTCCAAAATTGTTGCAAATTTACATCTACAACATAAATATCCGTGTTATTGCTTGCTGCGGGGAAAGCATTAAAAGGTTGACGGGCATGCAAGCCATCTTTTCTGCCACCAATAATTAACCACTTACCGGCAGATTGCGCTACAGCAAAAGAGTGTAGGCCGGGAAGGTTACTAATTGTAATGGGCTTTATTTTTACAGAATAATTAAACGGGATGGTTTGCGAAAACCCGAAAGTAAACACAGAAATTAAAGCGAAAAATAATAGTTTTGTTTTCATGATCAAATTGTTTTATATCTCAAATTTAAACCAATAAAAAATCAAATAGGGTAACATTAGTCACATAACAAAGCAGTAAAAACAAAAAACCTCTAATAATAGAGGTTTTATGATAATAATTAGGAAAAAATAGACTTATTTTTCTTTTGGACAAGTGCTTGCCCCAACTAAAGTATACAAAGGGCAAAAACTGATCATACTTGTTAGTACAAATACACCCGCTAATACTAATAAAATTATTCCTAACGTTCCGGAAATAATATTTGTAAAAAATAAAACTGCAATAACTGCTGCAATAATTACTCTAATGATTCTGTCGGCTAAACCCATGTTTTTTTTCATAATCTATAATTAAATCTATTTAAATAAATGTACTAGTTTTTAACGCTAGTGTTCATGATATTTATCACAAAGAATTATTTTCTTTTGCTTCTTTTTTAGGTATAGGTTTTAGAATACTCACGATCAAACTACCCAACACGGCAAAATACCCAGTACTTATGTATGGATTTCCGGAGATCATGCATCCTCCGCTATTACAACCAACTTGCTTATAATAAACAAAACCTGCAACGCCTCCAATTAGCGTACCTATAAGATTAATCTTATTTTTTAATAACCACTTCTTCATATTCAACATCTGTTACTTCGTTTTTATTATTGTTTTGAAGATCTGTACTAAAGCCATTGGAACCACAACATCCCACATTAAAAAAAGCCATTCCGCCAACTACCACTCCAAGTAAGCCAAGGATGATATCCATTGTTATAATTGCCTGTATAATAACAAACGCTCCGAAAAGTAATCGAAGCGCCCGCATAAAACTTAATGATCTTAAGAATTTCATATTTATTTTGTTTTACAAGTTACATTTTGCCAAGGGCCAAGATTCTCG
Organism: Flavobacteriales bacterium; assembly: GCA_040382975.1. GTDB lineage: Bacteria > Bacteroidota > Bacteroidia > B-17B0 > Aurantibacillaceae > Aurantibacillus. The sequence goes on along the minus strand of JBEIEI010000012.1, from coordinate 4,830 downwards.
ATCTCTTTGCTATAACCTGCTGCTTGCAATTGTCCTTTAGCAATACCCGCTCTGTTTCCACTGCGGCACACTAAGATCACTTTATCATACTTCTTTAACTCTTCTATTTTACCGGCAAACTGATCTAAGGGGTAATTTACCGAACAGTCTGCATGACCGTCTTCATTCCATTCTTCTGATGATCTTACGTCTACAATAATTTCTTTAGTTGCTGTTTGCGTTGCATTTGTTGTTTCCATGGTTGTTGTTTTTTTTGTTTGAGAATTACATTGTGTTAGTGTTAACACTAGCGTAATTGCTGCAATAATTGATTTAATTTTTATCATTTTTTTATTTTTAATGAACTGCCACAGCTAGTTTTGCTAACTGTGGCAGAAAATTTATTTATGCTTTTTGAAGTTTGCTTTGACAAACAAAATCGGTTTTAGAAACACCGCTTTCTGCAATTGCTTTAAAGCCACCTTCAATTTCTTTGAAATTGTGAACTCCACGTGATTTAAGAATACTAGCAGCGATCATACTTCTATAACCACCGGCACAGTGAACATAAAACGGTTTTTCTACATCCATTTCGGCAAACCATCCATTAATTTGATCTAACGGTTTGTTGTATGACTCTTCAACATGTTCTGCTCTGTATTCACTTTCTCTTCTAACATCAATTACTGTATCTGCTTTTACATTCACTTCTTTAGCAAACTGACTGGCTGTAATTCTGTTTACATTATCAATTTCCTTGTTCGCAGCTTTCCAACTATCAAAACCTCCTTTTAAGTGTCCGATCACATTATCAAAACCAACACGACTTAAACGCGTTACAGTTTCTTCTTCTTGTCCTAACTCAGTAATTAATAAAATTGGTTGATTTACATCTTTGATCAAAGCACCAACCCATGGAGCAAAATCACCATTAATGCCGATATTAATAGAGCGTGGAATGAACCCTTTTGCAAAAAATGCGGCATCTCTTGTATCCAAAATAATAGCGTCTGTTGTATCTGCTGCAGCTTCAAATTCTAAGGCAGACAAAGCTCTCATGCCATTATTTAAAACAGTTTCAAAACTCGGTATTCCTTTTTTATTCATTGCTACGTTACTACCAAAATAACCGGGAGGAGGTAATAATCCATCAGTAACCGCTTTTACAAACTCTTCCTTATTAGGTTGATTTAAAGCGTAATTCATTTTCTTTTGGTTACCTAAAGTATCCACTGTTTCTTTCATCATGTTTTTACCACAAGCGCTACCTGCACCATGCGCAGGATAAACGATCACATCGTTAGCTAAAGGCATAATTTTAGTGTTTAACGAGTCATATAATAAACCCGCTAGTTCATCTTGAGTCATTGATGCTGCTTTTTGAGCAAGATCCGGGCGACCAACATCTCCTAAAAATAATGTATCACCACTAAACAAAGCATGATCTTTTCCATTCTCATCAATTAATAAAAAGCAAGTGCTCTCCATGGTGTGTCCTGGCGTGTGTAATACTTTAATTTTAACTTTACCAACGGTAAATACTTCTCCATCTTTAGCAGAGATAAACTCAAACTCTGGTTTTGCAGTTGGGCCATAAACAATTGGCGCACCTGTTTTTTTATACAGATCAATATGTCCCGAAACAAAGTCAGCATGAAAATGAGTTTCAAAAATGTATTTTAATTTCACACTATCTTTTTGGAGTCTTTCCATATAAGGTTGTGTTTCACGAAGCGGATCAATAATTGCAGCTTCACCGTTAGAAGTGATGTAATAAGCCCCTTGAGCTAAACATCCTGTATAAATTTGTTCTATTTTCATTTTTATTTATTCTTTAATGTTGTTGTTTATATTTTATTTATTAAAATTACTATGTTGTTTTATTTTTTTTGGTAACAAATATTACAGTAAAACTATTTACAAAATACAGTGTGATATATGTTACACTCCTTATTGAAGTAGTGTTTCTTTTATTATGATGTAAATACCCATTATTAAAACAAACCAACCAAAAATCGGTTTCAATTTTGCGCCGTCTATTTTTTTAGATAAATAAATTCCAATAAAAATTCCAACAGTAGCAAAAGCAGCAACTGATGTTAACAACACCCAGTCAATAACAGTTTCTCCTCCTTCTCCAAAAAAACCGATCAATGATTTTGCGGCAATAATAACTAAGGATGTTCCAACTGCTTCTTTCATTGGAAGTTTAGATAAAAGAACCAACGCCGGGATAATTAAAAATCCTCCTCCGGCACCAACCAAGCCGGTAACTAAACCAACAATTGCGCCCTCAATTAAAATTACAGGATAATTAAATTTTTGCGGACCAAGAACCTCCTCCCTTTTCTTTTTATCCTTTTTGATCATGCTATAAGATGCGGCAACCATTAATAACGCAAACAATAACATCATTAAAATACTTTTAGTAACCATAAAATCGCCAATTGAGAAAACCTCTTTTGGAATAGCCGGCACTATGTATGCCCTGGTTAAAAACACAGCTACAATTGAAGGAATACCAAATACGATTGCTGTTTTTACATTTACCAATCCTTTTTTAAAATAGCCAAAAGAGCCAACAGCCGCAGTAAAACCAACAATAAATAAAGAATATGCTGTGGCTGCCACTGCGTCAATTCCAAATAAGTAAACCAATACCGGTACAGTTAAAATACTGCCACCGCTACCTATGAGTCCTAAAGAAATGCCAATTATAATTGATGAGATGTATCCTATTATTTCCATTATTTATTTTTTAAATTTATAGTACAAAGGTGAGGTGATAAAAATCATATTACGGTTACATTTGTTACAAAAGCCTGAATCATTAAGGTAAATAAAATTTTATGATATTTCTACTTTTACTTTTTAGCTAATTTTGTCTTTATAAATACCTTAAATTTTCTATTTTTTTGTATATTTGCCATATTGAAAAAATTTATTGCCATAGCGTTACTTAGTATTTATTTGATCTCACTCACTGAACTAAATCAGTTGGTTAAATTACCATTATTAGTAGAACACTTTATTGAGCACAAAGAAAAAGACGGCAATTTATCTTTGATCGCATTTTTAAATATGCACTATTCTCAAACCGATGTGCAAGATACTGACCATGATAAGGATATGAAATTGCCTTTTAAATCGCATGATGGTTGTATAAATTCTATCACTATTGCATTTATTCCAAATAATTTTGAAGGGCTTTCTACAAAACCAACCTTTATAGAAACAAGATCTTTTTCGGTATATCACGAAGAGTTTTTGCAGTCAACCTTTCTTTCCTCTATTTGGCAACCGCCAAAATTTTGTTAATTTTCATTTGATCTTTTAAATTCATTAATACTAATGCGGTATTTGTGTTTTTATGTGTTACCCAAATCAAAAAATTAACATTATAAATTATGCTGAATAAAATAATTGAATTTTCAATTCGTAACAAACTAATAATAGGGCTCTTTATTATAGGCCTAATTGGTTATGGCACCTATGAATTAACAAAACTTCCGATAGACGCCGTTCCTGATATTACAAATAATCAGGTTCAGGTAATTACTGTAGCTCCATCATTTGGTGCAACAGATATAGAACGACTTGTTACCTTTCCAATAGAACAAGCCAACAATAATATTTCCGGTCTTACTGAAATTAGAAGTTTTTCTCGCTTCGGTTTATCCTTAGTAACCATTGTATTTGATGATGAAACAGATATTTATTGGGCAAGGCAACAAGTAGCCGAACGTTTACAAAAAATACAATCAACCATTCCGCAAGGTATCGGAACTCCTGAACTAGGTCCCGTATCTACCGGATTAGGTGAGATCTATCAATACGTGATACGGCCAAAAGAAGGTTACGAAAAAAAATATAACGAAACCGATTTAAGAACCATCCAAGATTGGATCGTTCGTAGACAATTATTAGGTGTACAAGGCGTAGCGGAAGTAAGCAGTTTTGGAGGGAAATTAAAACAATTTGAGATCTCTGTTGATCCCAATAAACTCCAATCGCACAACATAACCATTCATGATGTTTTTTCTGCATTAGAAGCTAACAATCAAAATACAGGCGGTGCCTATATTGAAAAGGGACCAACTGTTTTATTTATCAGAAGCGAAGGATTGATTGGCAGTAAAGAAGACATAGAAAATATATCCATAAAAGCCACCGAAAACGGAACTCCTTTATTTATAAGAGATGTAGCCGATGTTAACATTGGCTATTCTACCCGTTATGGTGCCATGTGTTATAATGATAAAGGTGAAGTTGCCGGCGCAGTAGTGATGATGCTTAAAGGTGCGAACAGTAGTGATGTGATAAAGAAGGTAAAAGAACGGGTTGCGCAAATTCAAAAAACCTTGCCGGAAGGAGTCGTACTTGAACCTTTCTTAGACAGAACAAAAATGGTAAACAATGCCATTGGAACAGTTGAACAAAATTTAATGGAAGGTGCGTTAATTGTAATTTTTGTATTGGTATTATTTTTAGGAAACTTTAGAGCCGGATTGTTGGTAGCATCTGTTATTCCACTTGCCATGCTGTTTGCGATCATTTTAATGAATACGTTTGGTGTAAGTGGAAACCTTATGAGTTTGGGCGCTTTAGATTTTGGTTTAATTGTAGATGGAGCCGTAATTATTGTTGAAGCAGTAATGCATCAATTATCACACGGAAAAAAATTCAAGGACCTTAAACAACTCGATCAAACACAAATGGATAATGAGGTAAACTATTCTGCAAGTAAAATGATGAATAGTGCCGTGTTCGGCCAGATCATCATTCTTGTTGTTTATTTACCAATATTTACTTTGCAAGGCATAGAAGGTAAAATGTTTAAACCAATGGCAC
>JBEIEI010000011.1:0-27402 GCA_040382975.1 Flavobacteriales bacterium | reverse complement strand
ATTTTAGCACTTCAAGACGTGGTTAATCGCGTTCCGGTTGAGATCAATAAACCCGGCCAACAAGTTTCTCAGTATTATGGTTCAGACGTTTTTGGCTTAGACGCAATGCGTGAATTCCTTTCTGAGGAAGCTTTTCAGAGCATACAACAATCTATGAACCAAGGTACAATTGTTGAGCGTAAGATGGCAGATCAGGTTGCGGCCTGCATGAAAGCATGGGCGCAAAGCAAAGGTGTAACGCATTTCACGCACTGGTTTCAACCATTATCTGGCGCTACTGCAGAAAAACATGACGGTTTTTTTGAGCCTATTGAAGGCGGAAGAGCTATTGAGCGTTTTAGCGGGAATGCTTTAGTGCAACAAGAGCCGGACGCATCCTCTTTTCCAAATGGTGGTATTCGTAATACTTTTGAGGCGCGTGGTTATACTGCTTGGGATCCAACATCTCCGGCGTTTATTTGGTGTCAAACTTTATGTATCCCAACTATTTTTATTTCTTATACAGGTGAATCATTAGATTTTAAAACTCCTTTATTAAAGTCACTACACGCTTTAGATAAAGCAGCAACAGATGTTTGTCAGTATTTTGATAAGAACGTTACTAAAGTAATTGCCACTTTAGGATGGGAACAAGAATATTTTTTAATTGATTCGGCTTTATATAACATTCGTTACGATCTGCAACAAACGGGTCGTACTTTATTTGGTCATGCTCCGGCAAAGGGTCAACAGTTAGAAGATCACTATTGGGGTTCTATTCCTGAAAGAGTAGCGGCTTATATGCGAGATTTTGAGTATGAGTCACACTTATTAGGAATTCCTGTTCGTACCCGTCATAACGAGGTTGCACCGGCACAATTCGAGTGCGCTCCTGTTTTTGAAGAAACAAATTTAGCGGTAGATCATAATTTATTATTAATGGACGTAATGGAAAAAGTCGCCATCCGTCATAATTTCCGTGTGTTATTACACGAAAAACCTTATGCCGGCGTTAACGGTAGCGGTAAGCATAACAACTGGAGTTTAGCAACTAACACCGGAAAAAATTTATTATCACCGGGTAAAACACCAAAAACAAATTTACAGTTCTTAACCTTTTTTATTAATGCTGTAATGGCAGTGCACGAGCACGCCGATCTAATGCGTGCATCTATTGCTTCAGCTAATAACGATCACCGATTAGGTGCAAACGAAGCTCCTCCTGCTATCATGTCTGTGTTTTTAGGAGAACAATTATCTAAGGTGTTAGATGAATTAGAAAAAGCAGTTCACAGCGGTAAAATGAGCCCTGAAGAAAAAACGGCTTTAAAAATGAACATTGGCAGAATACCTGATATTTTATTGGATAACACTGATAGAAACAGAACTTCTCCATTTGCATTTACCGGAAATAAATTTGAATTCAGAGCGGTTGGTTCTTCTGCTAATTGCGGCGGACCAATGACTGTGCTTAATTCAATTATGGCACAACAATTAATTTCTTTCAAAAAAGAAGTCGATGCTTTAATGAATAATAAAGTAGAGAAAGACGAAGCTATTTTTCAGGTATTAAAAAAATACATTATTGCAAGTAAAAAAATTCGTTTTGAAGGAAATGGTTATGGCGATGAGTGGAAAGTAGAAGCGAAAAAACGCGGCCTAAACAATATCCCAACAACACCGGGTGCTTTGGAAGCTATGATCTCAAAAAAATCGTTGGATATGTTTGAGTCGCAAGGAATATTAAATCATCGCGAGCAAGAAGCGCGTTACGAAATTAGTCTAGAAACTTACACTAAAAAAATCCAGATAGAATCGCGTATCATGGCCGATATGGTTAACAATCAGATCATCCCTGCTGCTTTAAATTATCAAAAATCGTTGATTGAAAATGCAACAGGTTTAAAAAATATTTTGGCCGCAGCTGAATTTAAAAAAGCAGCCGATACACAAATTTCATTAATAAAAGAGATCAGTGAGCATGTGAGTATTATAAAAAAGGCTGCAGATGATATGACTGAAGCCCGTAAAAAAGCAAATACTTTAGATAGTGCTAAAAAACAAGCGCATGCTTATTGCGAAAAGGTAAAGCCGTTTTTTGAAACCATCCGTTACAATGTAGATAAGTTAGAAAATATTGTAGACGATGCAACTTGGCCATTGCCAAAATACAGAGAGATGTTATACCTTAGATAATAAAATAAAAGATCCGCTGAAAAAGCGGATTTTTTTTGAACTTATTTTCCTCCCCTTCCCGATAGCTATCGGGAAGGGGAGGAAAATAAAACTGTGTTTGAGATCCCAGCTATCTGATGCTTCGTGGCTTACCCATTCGCCGGACTCGTGAGGGTGAGATTTAAAACAAAAAATAAACAGCTGCCCATTTTATTGGGATGTTTTTAGCAAAGCCAATAAATTCACTATTCTGATTTAGAACAGATCCATCAGTTTTAATAGTACCTAATAATTTATTTTCCGGATCAAAAATAGTACCATCGTTTTTTATCTTGCCTAGTTTTTTATGGACTTCATTTTCAACAAGGCCGTTATCACTTAAATAGCCAATAATGATCGAGTTTTTGCCGGTTACCATTCCATCGGCTTTAAATTTGCCAACAACAGCATTTGCTTCATCCAAAACAGTATCATCGGGTTTTAAATGCCTATAAAAACAGTATCACTGAAGTGTATCGCTTGCGGAAAAGCGATAATTGATGTGATCATACAGCCAAAAAAAGTATTATTCGTTTAAGTATGATTTTGTTATTAGTGGATTTATTTATACTGCTGTGCGTTATAAATTGGTTGGTCGTTTACAAAATTCGAAATGATCTCAGGACTCATGGAACGGTTTTTATTATGCTTTATGTAATTCGAATAACCTTTTACGTTGGTCCATTTTTCGATTTTCAGTTTTTCTTCATTCTCTTTGCTAAACCATAATAGTTGATGACCAAGGCCTGCTTCTATCGCACGCAATTCATCATCATAATTAATTTTATTTTTCGCCTTGCCCGAAAGTTGTTTAAAATACCAGCCAATAAAGTCAAAAAAACCTCCCGTTCTAAAATCTTCCATTCGGCTCATTTGTAATCCAATTAATCCTATCTGAGAGTTAAGAGACAAGTTTTTTAAAAGCACACTGTCTAAGGTAGATTTGGTTAAGTTGCTGTAATATATTTTATAGGTTCGTTGCTGTGGTGCTTTAAAAATTGATGCAAATGTTGGTTTTATTTTTACGATCTTTTGAGATCTTTTAAATTTTATCTTAATACTTTGAAATTCCATTTTTGGATAAAAATGCAATGCGTAAGAGAATTTATTTTTAAGATTCAAACTGGAATCGCCGTTAACAATAATTATTTTATTAGTGTTGTCTTTAAATTTCGGTAAAATAGAATCGTTTACATTTTTAAAATAAATGTTTTGTGAAAATCCGTTTGCACTGCAAAGTAAAGCTGAAAAGATAAAAAAGTATGAGAGCGTCTTCATTCATCAAAAATATAAAAATAAATTTTACAATTAGCTACAATAGGTATAAATTTACTCGCAAGACACCAATGATCTATATAATTCTTACAATAGTAATTTCCGTTTCACTTTTACTGGTATTTAAAGGCTTTCAAAAATACAAGGTAAATACGCTTATTGCTATTGTGTTTAACTATGCAGCAGCAGCAGTCACGGGCATTCTGTTTTTAGATTCCGGTATTAAAAGTGATGTTATTTTTAATTCAGAGTGGATCTATATTTGTATGCCGCTTGGTTTGCTTTTTATTATTATTTTTTATCTTATTTCGTTAACCGCCCAGCGGATTAGTATTTCAACCGCATCGGTTGCTAATAAAATGAGTGTTATTATGCCGGTACTTTTTTCGGTGATCTTTTTAGGTCAGCAATTATCTATCCTTAAGGTTGTTGGCATTATATTAGCGATGATAGCTGTTTATCTTTCAACGCGTGCCAATGGTAAAGAAAATGTTAATCCAAAATTAATTTGGTTGCCAATTTTAGTTTTTATTGGCAGCGGCTTAATTGATATTGCCATTAACGCGAGCAATCAGTTTTACATTAAATCATCTTACGAAAGTGCTTTGTTTAGTATTTGTACATTTTTATCGGCGTTCATTGTTGGAATAATTGTTTTAATGTATTTGATAGTTGTAAAAAAAGGGATTTCGTTTAATGAAGTGATCGCACCAAAAAACATCCTAGGCGGTTTAATTTTAGGTGTCCCCAACTATTTTAGCATTTATTTTATTTTTAAATCACTCGATGCTAATTTACTTCAGAGCGCTCAGCTTTTTCCGGTTTTAAATTTATCAAATGTTGCCTTATCTGCTTTTTTAGGTTGGGCTGTTTTAAAAGAAAAGCTTTCTGTAATAAATATTACAGGAATTGCTTTAGCAATAATTTCAATTTTACTGATATCGTTTTAATGCTTTTTTCAGATTCATATTTAACCGTAAAAGCGCCGCATGAATCATTTATCAAAGAGCGTGGGTCGAAGTTTTTGGCGTTTATTTTTCCGGTTTCTAATGAAGAAGAAATAAAAACGATTTTAACGCAATTAAAAAAAGAACATCCAAACGCGAATCATCATTGTTACGCATGGCGTTTAGGGGCCGATAAACAGGCTTTTAGGGCAAATGATGATGGTGAGCCCAGTAATACGGCCGGCAAACCAATTTTAGGTCAAATTCAAGCCAATGATCTTACCAACGTTTTAATAGTAGTTGTGCGTTATTTTGGAGGAACCCTGTTAGGTGTTGGTGGTTTAATTAGTGCCTATAAATCCGCCGCTGCTGAGTTAATAGCGATCTCTGAAATTTTTGAGCGTTTTATTTTATTTGAATATAGAATTGAATTTAACGAAGAAAGCATAAACCCTGTAATGCGCATTCTAAAAGAAAATGGAGCAAAGATCAGCTCCCACACATATGAAACCAATAATTTGATCATTTTTCAAATAAAAAAACAAAATTCCGGTAAACTTGAAAAAGATTTTGCTGACCTTTACACCTCAAAATTAACATCGCTAAGAACTTTATAATAATAGGAATGAAAAAAGAAAGATCAGAATTCGAACTTTTAAAAGACATGTGTTTTATGCACGCTCCAAGTGGTAACGAAGTTGGCATGAAAATGTTTGTTTTAAACTACATAAAAGAAAATTCTAAGAATTGGAAACATAAACCAAAAGTTATTTTCGGAGATGGCTTTCATGATAATATTATTTTAGTTTTTGGCAAGCCGCGCACTGCTGTTTTTGCTCACATGGATAGTATTGGTTTTACAGTTAGATACGGAAAACAGTTAGTTAAAATTGGAGGGCCGGTCACAAAAAGCGGTTTTAAATTAATAGGGTCGGATAGTAAAGGCTTACAAGAGGTAGAGTTAAAAGTAACAGAGGATAAAAAAAATGGCGGAAGAAGTCTTGCGTATAAAGGCAAACGTGATTTTGAAACCGGGACAGAATTAACCTTTAAACCAAATTGGCGCGAAAGTAAAACTCATATCCAGTGCTGTTATATGGATAACCGTTTGGGGGTTTACGCAGCTTTAAAACTTGCCGAAACGCTAAAAGATGGAGCAATTGTTTTTAGCACATACGAGGAGCATGGCGGTGGCAGTGTGGGTTATTTGCAAAGATATTTACAAGATCAGTATAAGATCGCACAAGCTTTGATCTGCGATATTTCATGGATCTCTGACGGAGTGCATTATGCCAAAGGACCTGTTATAAGTATGCGCGACAGTTTAATACCTAGAAGAAGTTATATTAACAAGATCATCTCTATCGCTAAAAAGAATAAGTGTGTTTATCAATTGGAAGTTGAAGGAATGGGTGGCAGTGATGCTAAAGAATTGCAAATGGCAGAATACCCATGGGATTGGTGTTTTATAGGCGCTGCCGAAGAAAACGTTCATACTCCTGATGAAAAGGTCCATAAAAAAGATGTGGACGGAATGATAAAATTATACGAGGTTTTAATGAAAGAGCTTTAATTTTTTATTACAGAAGTTAAAAACCGTAATTTTTATTTTCTCTTTTAAAATCATTTTCTGTAAACGCTTTATTTATTTGTAATGCTGAAAAGTCATAAGATTCAAATAATCCAGAGTCGTCATATAGACTAATTGAAATTGGCAACATAGTATTCTCATCAATAAATAGTATTGCTTTTTTGCAATATAAGTTCGGCACTTTTAAAACGCTTCCTTTTTTTAAATATCCAAAATCGTTCAAAAGGTCGTTTTTATCTCTTAACAAATAATCATTTACATATAATTTAGAAGAAATAGAACTGGCAGTTTCTCGATCTTGAACTGTATAATCTATATAGCTGTAATTAATATTTTCGTACTCTAATAAGTGGCAAGAATAGCCGTTTTTGTGAGTAGTGCCTTTGTAACTAAAATTATTTATGCCGTTCTTGTCTTTACTCAATGTTAATGCAATTGAGTTGCCAATAAATCCATAACCCAGTTCGTTTATAGAATAGTGTTGGTTTTTTCGCATTAAATTTCCTGTAGGATCAAGGTTTAAGGTCATGTATGGAAACACGTGAGGTTTCACAAGGGCTTTATGCCCGTATAGTTCGGAGTTATATAAGATCTCAAGTTTTTTCTCTCTATTTATAAAATATAATTTTCTAGGGTGTGTTTGAAGTAAGTATTCAGAGTTAGCCACAGAAAATTTTTTATCAATCCGTTCCAAAGCTGTTACTTTCGTTCGAAGAGTTTTTACATTTTTGATTGAATCATACATGTGTGACAATATTTTGGCAGGTTTAATATCAACCTTAATCCTAAAAGAAAAACCAATTAGAACCACAAAAAACAAGAATATAACAACTTTAAACTTCACGTATAGTAAACAATAAAAATAGATAATAGTTTTTAGTTATTTTTGAGGATTGTTTTAAAATTTTTAATATGTCAATAATTGGAATAATACCTGCCCGCTATGCATCTACCCGCTTTCCGGGTAAGCCATTGATACAGATCAACGGTAAGTCCATGATCCAAAGAGTTTATGAACAGGCTGCAAAATCGAAATTAATGACAAAGATCATAATTGCAACCGATGATGATCGAATAGCTGAGCACGCAAAAAGTTTTGGTGCCGAAGTTGTAATTACAAAGGCAGAGCATCCAAGCGGTACCGATAGATGCTTTGAAGCATATCAATTGAACGGACAAAATTTCGACTACGTTTTAAATATTCAGGGTGATGAACCTTTTTTAGATCCTGAACAAATTGATTCTTTAGCACAAGGCTGTGCAGAAGATGTAGAAATAGCCACACAAATGATTAAGTGCACTGATCATGATGTTTTGTTTGACAAAGGCGAAGTAAAAATTATCTTAAATTCTAATAAAGAGGCGCTTTATTTCAGCAGAAACGTTATCCCCTTTATAAAAGGAAAGGATGAAAAAGAATGGCATAAGCATTTTGATTATTACAGACATGTTGGTATGTATGCCTATCGCACCGATATTTTAGAAAAGATCACGCAACTAAAACCATCTGCATTAGAGTTGGCTGAATCTTTAGAACAATTAAGGTGGGTAGAACATGGATATAAAATAAAATGTATAGAAACTTCTTTCGAAAGCCACTGTGTTGATACGCCCGAGGATATTGAAAAAGTAATGCGTTTAATGAACATTCAGTAATATTAAAAATGAACAGGCACCCGGCTTCCATTAATATATTAGATTTTACCTATGATCTGCCGCAAGAGAAGATCGCTGAGTTCCCTTTGCCAAACAGAGATGATTCTAAACTATTAGTTTATAAGAATGGAGAAATAAAAGAATCTGTTTTTAAGAATATAACCGATTATTTGCCAGAGGAATGTATTTTAATATTTAATGACACACGGGTAATTCAAGCCCGATTGTTTTTTCAAACCGCTAAAGAACAGAAGATAGAAGTGTTTTGTTTAGAGCCGTTTAACGGTGCCATTGATATAACACAAGCCATGCTGAGCACCAAAACTGTACTTTGGAATTGTTTGGTTGGTAATTTAAAAAAATGGCGAGACGAAGTTTTATCGCTTACTATTAACGAAATAAGCGTGAATGTTAAACTTATTGAAAAAAGGGGTGAAGATGTTGTGGTTGAGTTTAATTGGGAACCTTCTGAATTATGTTTTGCCGAAGTGTTAGAGAAAATTGGGGTTATGCCAATACCACCATATTTAAAACGCAAGAGCGATGATTCGGATGCAACACGATACCAAACAATTTACGCAGCACAAAACGGCTCTGTAGCAGCTCCAACAGCCGGCCTTCACTTCACCCCCCGCGTAACCGAAAGCTTAAAGAACAAACACATTCGATCTTTATTTGTTACCCTGCACGTTGGTGCCGGCACCTTTAAGCCGGTAAAATCTTCTACTTTGGAAGGTCACGCCATGCATTACGAATGGATAACAGTAGATAAAAATGTTATAACGGAATTAGTTAATAATGAGAATAAAAAGATCATCGTAGTTGGAACAACTTCCTTACGAACTATTGAATCAATTTATTGGTTGGGAGAAAAAGTTTTTTATGACCCTGAAATTAAACCGGAAGATCTTGAGTTGGATCAATGGTTCCCTTATGATTTTTCTCAAAAAGAAGTTTCTAATACCGAGAGTTTAAATTCTTTATTAAAATGGTTAAATAAAAATAATTTGGAGCAACTTACCTGCAAAACGAGTATTCTTATTGCCCCTCCTTATACACTAAAATTGGCAGACGGAATAATCACTAATTTTCATCAACCTCAAAGTACTTTATTGTTATTAATAAGTTGTATTGTGGGTAATAAGTGGAAGGATATTTATGATTTTGCTTTAAGTAACAATTTTAGGTTTTTGAGTTATGGCGACAGCTCCCTTTTGTTAAAATAACTTGTTTTTATTTTGTTTAAGTGAAAAAAGCAAAGAATATTTGTTTTTTTTTATATTTTTGGTGAATACTAAATCAAACAATTATGAAAAAAATTTATTTATCTATTATTACAACATTAGCAGCGTTTTCTGTGAACGCGCAATTAACCGATGCAAATCATTCTCCTGTAGCAGGTGATATGTTTAGCGCATACCAATGCGATTCTACTTCAATTAGCGCAGGAGCTTCAGGTGCAGGAGCAACATGGAATTATGCTGCAATTGCTACGCGCAGCAGTATTGTAAATAATTATACAGCAGCAGTAAACTCAAACGCATCATATCCTCAACCGGGCGTGGCGGTTGCTTCTGCATTAAGCAACATGTCGTATTATAAATCAAGTGCAGCTTCTTTAAACTATTGGGGTGGTAATATTCAGGTTGGCGTTATTGCGGCAACTTTGATTTATACCAGTCCTGCAGTAATTGCAGCATACCCTATGAGTTTAAATACTACTAGCACTTCTGCTACCAACGGCAGCATAAGTATACCTGCAATTGCGCAGAGCGGAACGTTTACAGGTACCAGTTCTACAATAGCAGATGGTTCTGGCACCTTAGTGTTGCCATCAGGTACTTATACAAATGTACTTCGTGTCGTAACTTCTCAAACAATTAACTTTACTGTTCAATTAGGAGCAGGAAGTGTAAATCAAAAAAACTACGAGTATTTTAAGGTTGGTGTTAAAGAAGCGTTATTTTCAATCAATACGTCAACAATAGTTTCTCCTGCAGGAACTTCAACACAAACGCTTGTTACGCGTACAAAGCCTTTAATTACTTCACTTAACGAAAACAAAGCTGTTGCTTTTGAATTAGGCGTTTATCCTAATCCTTCAAGTACAACTGTAAATTTTGTTACAGAAAATGCAGAAGCAAAACAAGTTGTAGTTTATGATATCACAGGTAAATTAGTTGAAAAACAAAATCTTACTGAAGGTAAATTAAAATTAGATGTTTCAAATTACAACACAGGTTTATACATGTACAGTGTAATTGGTAATGCTAATCAAACTTTAAAGTCTGGTAAAATTACTGTTAGTCACTAATTAATATATTTTTTTTAATTGAAAGCCATCCTAAAAAGGGTGGCTTTTTTTATTTTAAAATTTAAACTACATAGATAGAAAAGATGAATAACTAAAAGAACAATTAGAGAGTCATAGAGTTTTCTTTTTTAAGTTTGATCTAAATGTTTCCTCGGGCTCTATGTTTCTATGTGGTTAAATTTATCTTTTTATCTTTGTTATAAATTAAAACAACGTTGATATGAATATTGAAGAAAAAATTAATGGCGAAATAAAAACAGCCATGCTTGCAAAAGATGCAAAAAAATTAGAGGCTTTACGCGCAATAAAATCTGTTATTCTATTATTAAAAACTTCTCCCGAAGGTTTAACAGATGATTCAATCGCAAAAGCTTTACAAAAGGAAGTAAAAAAGCGTAAAGAGTCTGCCGATATTTATAAAAGTCAAAACCGTCCGGATCTTGAAGAGGTTGAACTGTCTCAAGCTGCCGTTATGGAAGAATATTTGCCAAAGCAAATGAGTGAAGAAGAAGTAAAAGAAGAAGTTGCTAAGATCATAGCTTCGGTTGGAGCAAGCGGTCCTGGCGACATGGGTAAAGTAATGGGTGCTGCCTCAAAAGCATTGGCTGGTAAAGCAGATAATAAATTAGTTTCTGTTTTAGTTAAACAATTATTAGGATAAAATTAAATTGTCATCCAACCTATTTACCCTCTTTCTTTTTGGTTGGATGACAATTTGTAATTCTAAATTTATTTAGTCGCCAATAATGTACGTTGGTTTTGCAAAACTGTTCGTTGCACTAGAGTTAATTGATTAAGCATCACAAAGCAACTCATTGAATTTGCCTCTTTGCTATTAGTAATCGTTTCAAAAACAATTGGCAATTGATTTGTTTTTGCAGCCAAGGCATTGTATTCCCTCGATAACATTTCAAGTTTATTAGATAACTCATTATACATTTCGTTTCTGAAACCAGCCTGCACAGTATGTTCGTGCATAACAATATTGTTTGCCAAATCGGCTTTCAGATCGGTGCTGCCATTTTCGCTTTCTAATTCGATGAAACGTTTTTTGATCACATCACAATGCGCGATGATCTCTTCTCCTTTTTTGTTAAGCTCGGAGTTTGTTGAATCTCCCATAAGCCTAATATCTTTTATTTCAACACGCAATAATTGATCGTCGCGTAAATATGTTTCGGTTAACTGCTTGTCTATTAAAAAGGATGCGCGAGGAGAACGCATTAAGGTTAACAGTAAACCCGAAGCGGAGATCAGAAGGATGGATGAAACGATGGTGTTTACTTTTGTTTCTGGATTGCGGATACCGGAGAAGAAATAAAAGGGCAAGAACACCAGTAACAAGATCGTTAATGAGCTCGTCATCATTATATTGGCATAAGGCCAATGCATTATTTTAAACAAAATGCCTAAGCTGATAAGTATGCCGGCAAAGGCACCAATGCCAATGGTGAGTTTGTCTTTTACATTTTGCTTCTCTTTTATTTTTAAGAGGAACATCAGAGGTAAAAAAATCAAACTTAATGTTCCTATTCCAAGTAGAATTCCAAGGGAAGCCCCCGGCCAGTGCATGAATTTAAAGATCAAGCCCATACTTAACAATGCGGTGGATATGGTTCCGCTAACTATCATTGCTTTTTTCATGGTATAATAATTTTTAAAGGTTAATAATAAGAGAGTTTCTTCTTCTATCTCCCACAAAGCATCTTTGTAAAATGTTTTTATGGTTTTTTGATAGAAGCTCTCGAAGTCTCCGTTTTCTTCGAGATCTTGCTCAATGATACAACAGATGTGATCAAGTAGGTTTTGCTGCAGGCTCTCCATCTCAACGCCACGTGCACCGATGTCGTTAAGAATATGATCAATTTGTTTATCGCTGAGTTGGTACATTAAATTGTTATGATGTTTTTGTTTTAATGTCTAATAAAAATTTCATGGTATTCATAAAATCGGCCAATTCATTTACCTTTTCTTTGGTCTTTAATTTTCCACGCGGACTTAACGTGTAATATTTTCGAACACGTTTACCGATAAATTCCGATTCAGTGGTAACTAAACCATCGTTTTCTAGTGCATGTAAAGTGGGATACAATGCACCTTCGGTTATTTGAATTTTATCCAGAGTTAACTCTTTAACTTTTTGAGTTATTTCATAACCATACATTTTTTTATTGTCGGCCAATAGTTTTAAAACAATGGTCTTAAGTGTGCCTTTTAATAATTCTGAAGAGTAGATCATAATAGTATAATTAATTACATAAGACAAAGATACATAAGAATATTATGTATTTGACTATTGGGTATAAAAAATAATGTAATCAACTGAAATTCAATAAAATAAAATTAATTCGAAATAGTTTTTTCTTTTTGCTTTGGGATAAAAAACAAAAAAGGCCGGATGACGATCCGACCTTTTCGCACATACATACAACACACAAATAGTTTTGTATTTAGTTTAATTTAAATTTTATGGGTAATTGATAATACACTTTTACTGCTTCGCCTTTTACTTTAGCAGGCGATTTAAAGTTTGGTATCATAGCAATAACTCTTAATGCTTCTTCATCCATTCCGTAGCCGGCATTATTTAATAAGGTTAAATGTCCCACTTTTCCTTTTTCATCTACCACAAATTTTACATATACAGTTCCTGATTTACCTTGTTCTGATGCACCAACTGGATACTTTACATTATTTCCAACAAAGGCATAAAGTGCTTTCAATCCTCCTTCAAATTCAGGAGCAGAATCCACAAAAACTAATTCTGTTGGTCCCGTAGTAACGGTTGCGGTTGTTGTTCCGGTACCGGCTCCTGTTCCTCCGGTTTCAGGACCAATCCCTGTTCCGTTACCGCCAGTGTTTTTTGCAATATTTTGGTTCGGATCTGTATTTAAAATAGAATGTGTATTTACACTAACAGTATCATTAATTGTTACAATGGTATTATCCGGTGGTAGTTTAGATGAAGCTGTTGTTTTGTTTTTTTTCACAGGTTCTATTTCCAGAGGCTCCTCTGGTTTAAGGTCAAATACAGTTACCATATTTGAATCGTTCATTAAATATAAATTATTATTTTGCTCAGGGGTATTGTTTCTGTTGCTGAAATAAAAAGCTAATGACATAAATGTTCCAAATCCTAAGATCATTATAGATAAAGATTTTACAATGGTGTTTCCGTATGCCGAACGAATAACATAAGCACCATAACTTTTATTGCGGTTAGCAAAAATTACTTCGTTTAAGTTTTGCTGGTTGTTTACTAAATAGCTCATAATCTTAGTTTTTAAAGGTTAAACTCATTTTAAGTATCGTGCGCTTGTAATACTATTAGATCCTGAAGTAAAATTAGAGTAAAGACAATTAAAATAAAACCAACTACTTAAATGTGGTAGCTATTGTTTTTTAAGTGGAATGAAATAAAGAGAAAATGGTAAAAAAGATATCCTAAAATAGTTGAAAATTAAAAGGTGCAATCCGCTACATTAAGCTTTACAGCTTTTTCAGTTAATTCCCCGCCAAATAAAGGAGAGAAGCTTACCATGATCTCACCTGTGTTAGGATAAGCACGAAAAACTTTATTGGTTGAAAGATCATATGCCAATCCAACATTTAAGTTTTTAAGCATTCTAAATTGAACAATTCCACACACAAAGTTTCTGCTTCGAATGCTAGCTCCAATAGCAAAACGTTTATTATAGTAGTTTATCACAGTTATTTCTGCAGTGGGCAAACTAACAATTGAGCTGCGTAAATTTACAGCAACCATTAATTTATCATAATCGTTTATTTTAATTTTTCGCCCGGCACTAAAATTATAGTGCGGTAATAGTTTTGAAGGTGAACCTATGTCTCCGCCAATGCCGGATCTTTTATAAATAGAAACTTGCTGAAAGCAAACATCCATAAAAAATTTTTTGTTAGTAAGTCGTATTCCCGGCACCAGATCGGGGTAGGCTATAACTGATGCATTGCTGTTTGAAACTGCCGGATCGTTCCTGTCTAAATTATTTTTTGTAAGCCTGAATTGTTTTATGCCTGCAAATAAACCAAACGACATAATAGTTTTTTTAGCCAGCAGTAAATGAAATGCGTAGGATAGCCAAATATCGTTGTGGACAAAATTTCCGGCTTGATCTTGGTCAATATAAACACCGGCATTATGCCATTTAGAAATACTACGCTTTGGAATAAAATTATAATTAAAAGATACAAAAGCTGATTTAGGGCTATTAGCAAAACCATACCATTGTGTTCTTGCCCCCAAGATCAATTCATAAGGAGCATTGATAGAAGTGCCCGATGCAGCAGGATTATAACCTATTTTATTGAATATAAATTGTGTGTATTGCGGAAATTGTTGCGCAAACAATTGGTTTAAGCAAAAGAAAATAAACAAGTATGTAATTAATTGTTTCACCTTAATACCGTAATATCACCTTTAATTATTTTGTCTTTATTGCTTCCGTCATAGTAAAAAACGTAATAATAAGTTCCGTCTAAAACATTAACTCCATTCCAAGTTCCATTCCAGGGTGTAAAATTTTGTTTTTGTGAATGCACTTGTTGTCCCCATTTATTAAAAATAAATAGTTCAAAATTTGGGTAATTTTGAATGTTAGATATTTGAAGATAGTCGTTATAGTTATCTCCATTTGGTGTAAAATGACTAGCAACAATAACCTTGCATTCAATTTTTTCAATTATAAAATTGATAGTTGTGTCGGTTGTGTTATTTATTATTATACGGACGAAATATGAGCCGGCACCTAAATTATTTACGACATTTACATTATAAACATCGTTACTCCAATAGGTTCCCACTACATCACTAGGCAAAAGCCCTGTAATTTGAATTCCGGCCGCTCCTTTGCTACACTCTTCATTTGCTAACGACAATGTTATTACATTATTTGTTTGGCAGAAGAAATTATTTGCAAAAAAGATTAAAAATAAAGCCGTTAAATTTTTATAAAAAACCAAAGCGTGCATACTCAATTACGCTTTAAAGATAATTAAAAAATAGCTATTTTTATTTTAATCGTATATTTACGCATAGTCTTATGGAGAATATTATTGAACAAGTTAGTAAGGATGCGTTGTTGAGTGAACTAACCAAGGAACGTTATGTTCGCAAGACCAACAATGGCAATAATGAAATTTATATTATTACACACCACAATTCGCCTAACGTTATGCGTGAGATCGGAAGGTTGCGCGAAGTTACCTTTAGGCACGCGGGCGGAGGAACCGGAAAAGCAATCGATATTGATGAGTTTGACACCAGTTCTCATCCATACCAGCAATTATTAGTTTGGAATCCGGAGGATAAAGAAATTGTTGGGGCCTACCGTTTTATTTTATGTAAGGATGCCGAATATATAAACGGCAAAGTTCAGTTGGCAACAACCGAGTTGTTTGATTTTAGCGAACAATTTTATAAGGAATATTTGCCTTATACCATTGAATTAGGCCGTTCTTTCATACAGCCTTTATATCAACCAAGTGAACAATTCAGAAAAGGGTTATTTAGTTTGGATAATTTATGGGATGGCCTTGGAGCTATAGTGATAGACAATCCGTCGCAAAAATATTTTTATGGTAAAGTAACCATGTACACCGATTTTAATGTAACAGCAAGAGATTATATTCTATCATTTATGTTGCATTATTTTCCTGATCCTGAAAAATTAGTAACGCCTATTCACGGCATTGCCTATAAAACCGATGTTTCGGGATTCATAAACGAACTAAAAAATTTAGATTATAAAGCAGGGCATGCGCATTTAAACAAATTGGTGCGTGCTTTAGGTGAAAATATTCCACCATTAGTAAATGCGTATATGAATTTAAGCAGCACCATGAAAAGTTTTGGCACTGCCATTAATCCTACTTTTGGGGGGGTTGAAGAAACAGGGATTTTGGTAACTATAAAAGATGTTTATCAAAGTAAAAAAGAAAGACACTTTCATTCTTATTTAGTAGAAAAGGGAATTTTAAAATAGAAGGACCGAAAGGTGTATTTGTCACTTCGAGCAGAGTCGAGAAGTTTATAATAGTAGAAAAATTAAAATGATAATAAAAAAAGCAGTATTTAAACAAAGTGCATCGAGCATTTTTGGATGTCCGAAACCAAGTTTACCCGAATTTGCTTTTATAGGAAGAAGTAATGTAGGTAAGTCTTCGTTAATTAATATGCTGTGCAACAACAGCAAGTTGGCTAAAACATCTGCTACACCGGGAAAAACGCAATTAATAAATCACTTTACCATTAATGATAATTGGTTTCTGGTCGATCTACCCGGATACGGATTTGCAAAAACAAGTAAAGATAATCGCGCTAAATTAGAGACTATTATTTACGATTATTGTAAAAAGCGCGAAACGTTAGTGTGTTTGTTTGTGCTAATTGATAGTCGTTTGCCATTACAACAAATAGATAAAGATTTTATGTTATGGTGTGGCGAAAATCAGATCCCATTTAGTATTGTCTACACAAAAACGGATAAAAATTCAAAATTAGAATTAGCAAAAAATATTAAAAATATCGAAACTGAACTTTTAAAATTGTGGGAAGATCTTCCAAACAGTTTTATTACTTCTTCAGAAAAAAAAGTTGGCAAAGAAGAACTTTTAGATTTCATTCAACACCATCATCAACAGGTGCAAGCCGCCCGAACAATGTTGCCCGATCTAAACGAAGGTGAATTTGATGAGGATGACGAAGAAGAATTAAATGAACAAGAATAAGTGTGACTGAAAACTATACTCTAATTTAAAGACTTACGAATATATCTAACGACTAAAATCTATAATAGGAATGGCAAGTGATTGGGAGAGACTCCAGATAAAATTAAAAGAACGTTTTGATGGAGAAATGGATTATGATTCTATTTTATTTATGATAGGATTGCAGGAATTAAGCAAACCATTTAAAAAATATAAAAAAGACGAAAAGTTAGAAGTCATGCATATTGCCATTTGCAGCTTGCTTGAACCGTACGGCTTTTACGAATTTTTAGGCAGAGACGAAGAAGGTTGGCCACACTGGAAACTCGTTCAAAATTTGCCGCACTTAGACGCAAAACAACAAAACAAATTGATCATCGATTCGATCATTGATTACTTTAAAAAAGGCGGATTTATATAGTTTATTCTAAATAAATTGTGCCCTTAATTTCTCCGGATCTAATTTCATTTAAAAAAATTACAGAAGTTTCTTAAAAATCTTCTAAAAAACCCTATGCCTTTTTTGGCAAAATCCCTTCCAATCCAAATTGTTAATATCCTGTTCAGAATCTTGTTCAAAAATAAGATCCAAATTT
The DNA here is from genome assembly GCA_040382975.1 of Flavobacteriales bacterium. Lineage (GTDB taxonomy): Bacteria > Bacteroidota > Bacteroidia > B-17B0 > Aurantibacillaceae > Aurantibacillus. The sequence continues at coordinate 10,104 of JBEIEI010000011.1, read as the reverse complement.
CCCGATCTCTTCTTTTAATTGCTTGCTAATTCTATGTTCTAAGGCATAAATGGTTTTTAACTAACTGATTGTTAGGGATATTAACATTGTTTAAAACCTCCATTTTTTCAACAATAGTGGTAAAAAATGGCTTAAAGTGGTAAAAAGTGGGAATATTATCCATATTTTTGCTAAAATCTTAATTATCAAGTAATGACAAGCCTAATAGGGGAATACGATTGTAAAGTGGACGCAAAAGGGCGTTTCATGTTTCCTATCGACCTTAGGAAGCAGCTGGAAGTGTTGTTCGAAAAAGGCTTTGTAATTAACCGAAATCTTCACCAAAAATGTTTGGTTTTATACCCAATAAATGAGTGGGAAAAATTAAACAAAAAGCTAAGCAAATTGAACCGCTTAATAAAAGCTAACGATGTGTTTGTTAGAAAATTTACCGGTGGTGCAACAAATGTTGAAGCAGATAATTCTGGTCGTTTATTATTACCAAAATCATTAACCGATTACGCAGATATAAAATCAGATCTGAAAGTTTTAGGAAGCAACAACGTAATAGAGTTGTGGGATAAAAAATTATACGAAGATTTCTTAAACCAAGATATTGATATTGAAAAATTAGCTGAAGATGTACTGGGTGGATTAAATTTTAACGACGGTAACGATGAGTGAGTATCATAACCCCGTTCTTTTACAAGCTTGTATTGATAATTTAAACATTAAGCCGGATGGTATTTATGTTGATCTGACCTTTGGTGGCGGCGGACACTCTGCTCACATCTTAAAGCATTTAAGCGAAAAAGGAAAACTGTTCGCTTTTGATCAAGATGAAGATGCACAAAAAAATGCTATTAAGGATCCGCGCTTTACTTTGATACCGCATAATTTCAGACATCTAAAAAATTACCTGCGATTATATGGTGTAAATAAGGTGGATGGCATTTTGGGAGATCTAGGTGTTTCATCGCACCAGTTTGACGAGGCCTCACGTGGGTTTTCTATTCGTTTTGATTCGGAGTTGGATATGCGAATGAATCAGCAAAACCCATTAACAGCAAAAAAAATAGTGAATGAATATTCTGACAAACAACTCATTCATATTTTTAAAACCTATGCCGAGATCCATAACGCTGCACGCTTAGCATTTGTTATTTGTGCCGCAAGAGAAGAAAAAGCGATCTCAACTACAAACGAATTGAAAGAAGCAATTTCATCTTGCACACCAAAATTTGAAGAGCATAAATATTTAGCAAAAGTTTTTCAGGCATTAAGAATAGAAGTTAATCAGGAATTAGAAGCGCTAAAAGAATGTTTAACACAGTGTGTCGAAATTCTTGACAGTGGAGCAAGATTAGTAGTGATTTCCTACCATAGTTTAGAAGACAGATTAGTAAAAAATATTATCAGGGCCGGCAATGTTGAAGGGATAGAAGAGAAGGATGTTGTTTTTGGAACAAGTAAAAAAATATTCAAGAATCTAACATCAAAACCAATTTTACCAAGCGAAGAAGAAATTAAAATTAATACAAGGGCACGTAGTGCAAAATTAAGAGTAGCAATAAAAATTTAACGTTTCAAGTTTCTAGTTGGGATCATGAAACAAAAACAAGAAACAAAAAACAAAAAATCAGAAATAGAATAAGTGGCAAACAAATACAGAGAAATAACCACAGAGGAACCTGAAGTAAAAGAGCAAGAAGTTGTTGTTGAAGAAACGACCGACCCTAAGCCTGAAAAGCCTTCTAGGCCTCGTAAAAAGGGTGTTCTCGGCAAAGGGCTTTCTGCAATTTTTAGCGGTACATTCCTTACTAACGATAAAACATTAAGGCATTTACCATTTATTATTTTTCTGGCGTTTATCGCAATTCTCTATATCGCCAACGGTTATTATGCCGATGATAAGATAAGAGAAGTTAATAAGATCTCTAATCAACTAAAAGAATTACGCTCAGAATATATTTCAACAAAAAGCGATCTCATGTTTGCTAGTAAGCAAAGTGAAGTGGCTAAGGCGGCTGAAAAACTTGGACTTAAAGAACCTGTAGTTCCGCCAATTAAAATTAAAGTAGATAGCACACAATTATATAAAGCAGGAAATTAAACTTGAACGAAAAGAAAAATATTTTATCACGCACCTATTTGGTATACATTTTCATGTGTCTGTTTGCGCTTGGAATATTATATCGTATTTGTGTTATTCAATTCGTTCAAGGTGATATTTGGCGAAATAAAGCTGAAGCTTTTACAACCAAATTAGATTCTGTTGAGGCTGTGCGCGGAAATATTTTTGATGCTAATGGCGCCTTATTGGCAACTTCTTTACCTTATTACGAAATTGCAGTAGATATAAATGCACCAAGCATTAGCGATAAAATATACAAAGCTAATCGCGATTCTCTTGCATACAGCTTAAGTAATTTATTTGGTGATAAAACAACCAGAGATTATTTAAAGATCTTAAATAAAGCGCGTAAAAATAATGATAGATATGTTTTACTTCAGCGAAACGTTTCTTACAAAGCTTTACAACAATTAAAAGGATTTCCAATTTTCAGGAAAGGACGAAAAGGCGGTTTAGTTACTTTACAAACCAATCGTCGCGAACGTCCTTTTCAAATGCTTGCAGGCAGAACTATTGGAATGGCCAGAACAGGCGTTAAGCCGGTGGGTCTGGAAGGCGCGTTTGATAGCACTTTAAGTGGTGTTAGTGGTAAGCGTTTAATGCAACAAATTGCAGGTGGCGTTTGGCGACCAATTAATGATGAGAATGAAGTTGAGCCAAAAGATGGAAGCGATCTATACACAACTATAGATATAAATATTCAAGACGTTGCTCAGCAAGCCTTAATGCGCTCATTAATAAAGAACGGAGCTTCACACGGCTGCGCCATTTTAATGGAAGTAAAAACCGGTGCAATAAAAGCAATTGTAAATCTTACAAAAAGCTCTAAAGACACTTCAAGTTATAGCGAGAGTTTTAATTACGCTATTGGTTATCCAACAGAGCCGGGTTCAACCTTTAAATTGGCTTCGATGTTAGCGGTAATTGATGAGTACAATGTTAGTCTGGATGAAAAAGTAACAGTTGGTAATGGCGAGTGCATGTACTTTGATAAAAAAGTAAAAGATTCTCACGCTCCTGAGTCACCGGTGTTAACTGTTCAACGTATTTTTGAAACTTCATCAAACGTTGGTGTAAGTAAAATTATTACAAAATATTATTCTAAAAATCCTCAGCAATTTGCAAATAAGTTAAATTCATTTCATTTAAACGAAAAATTAGGACTGTCAATTCCGGGAGAAGGAAAAGGTTCTATTCCCCAAACTAAAACAAAATATTGGTCGGGTGTTACTTTGCCGCAATTAAGTTATGGTTACGAAAGTTTAATTACACCATTGCAAACTTTAACCTTATACAATGCAGTTGCTAATGACGGCAAAATGGTTAAGCCACGCTTTGTAAAAGAAATTAAACGTAATGGTATTGTAGTGAAAACCTTTGGGACAGAAATTTTAGATGAGCAAATAGTAAAAAAAGAAACCATCGTTAAAGCAAAAAAATTATTAGAAGGTGTTGTTGCAAATGGTTCAGGTAAAACATTAAATATTACGGCATTTAAAGTTGGCGGTAAAACCGGTACAGCGCAAATCGCAAAGATCGGCGCTAAAAAAGTAAAAGGCCGTCCGGTTTATGGTGATGTTGGTGATCGTAATTACCAGGCATCTTTTGTTGGATATTTTCCCGCAGAGAATCCATTATACTCTTGCATTGTTGTAATTAATTCGCCAAGTAACGGTGTTTACTATGGTGCCGCAGTTGCCGGTCCGGTGTTTAAAGAGATCGCCGAAAAAGTTTTCTCGGGTAGTTTAGATTTTATTCAGCCTATCAACAATAATAATGATCGTATTACAAAAGTTCCGGGCGTAATAACTACTAAGGCAAACGAAATAAGTTCTATTGCAAAAAACTTCTCTCTTCCTTCTTCTGATGCAGAGAACGAAAAATTCGTGAATCGTAATACAAAAGATTCAACCCGAATTATTTTTTCTGATAATAATATTGAAGGACAGTTAAAGAAAGGCATCATGCCAAATCTTCACGGCTTATCGGCTAAAGATGCTTTATTTCTATTAGAAAATAACGGCATGCACGTTCAGTTGCAGGGCTTTGGAAGTGTTCAAAAACAAAGTATTGAGGCAGGACAAAAGTTTAATAAGGGTAATAAAATAACATTAACACTCAGCTAAAATAGGGTACTAAAAATGAAACTGTTAAGCGATATAATATATAAGGTTAGACTAGAGGAAATAATAGGTTCCACTCACATGGCTATTTCTTCCGTTACATTTGATTCGCGCACTGTAAAAAAAGATTCTTTATTTGTGGCAACAAAAGGAACTGCAGTTGATGGTCATACCTATATTGATAAAGCCATTGAGCTTGGCGCAATTGCAATTGTTTGCGAAGAATTACCCACAGAAAAAAACGAAGCTGTTACCTATATAAAAGTTGCAGATTCATCTTATGCTTTGGGTATCATTGCTTGTAATTTCTTTGATAATCCTTCTGAAAAATTAAAATTGGTTGGTATTACCGGTACAAATGGCAAAACAACAACCGTTACTTTATTGTTCAATTTATTCAGATCACTTGGATATTCTGTAGGTTTACTTTCAACAGTTGAAAATAAAATAAACAATTCCGTTATTCCCGCCACACATACAACTCCTGATGCATTAACCTTGAACGAACTATTAACTAATATGCTTGCTCAGGGTTGCGAGTATGTGTTTATGGAAGTAAGTTCACACGCAGTAGTGCAGAACAGAATTGCAGGCTTGAGTTTTACAGGTGCTATTTTTAGCAACATCACTCACGATCATTTAGATTATCACAAAACGTTTGATGAATACATAAAAGCAAAAAAACGCTTTTTCGATCAATTACCAAATACTGCTTTTGCTTTAATTAATCGTGATGACCGTAACGGCACCATCATGTTGCAAAATACCAAAGCGCAAAAATACACTTACGGTCTTCAAAATATAACCGACTTTAAATGTAAGATACTCGAAAATCAATTAAATGGTTTGTTGCTGAATATTGATAACGTTGAGGTTTGGGTAAAGTTAATTGGAACATTTAATGCCTATAATGTTTTAGCGGTTTATGCAGCTGCCATTTTATTGAAACAAAATAAAACAAATGTATTAACTGCTTTAAGTAATCTTAATTCAGTTGAAGGGCGTTTTCAATATGTAAAATCTCCTAAAGGAGTTATTGGAATAGTTGATTATGCGCATACACCCGACGCATTAAAAAATGTTTTAGAAACTATTAAAGATCTAAGAACAGGTGCCGAACAGGTGATTACGCTTGTTGGTTGCGGTGGTGATAGAGATGCTGCAAAGCGTCCGGTAATGGCAGCAATTGCTTGCGAGTACAGTAATAAAATTATTTTAACTGCCGATAATCCAAGAAGTGAAGATCCTGAAGCGATCTTAGATCAGATGCAAAAGGGAATTAATCCTGCTGATATGAAAAAAACTTTAAGGATATCAGATAGAAAAGAAGCAATTAAAACTGCGCTTTCTTTAAGTCATCCTGGAGATATTATTTTGATAGCAGGTAAAGGGCACGAAAAGTATCAGGAGATAAAAGGAGTTAAACATCCTTTTGATGATTTTGAGATTTTAAAAGAAACAATTAAAACGCTAGATATATAACATGTTATATTATTTCTTTCAATATTTAGATAAAACATTCGATTTCCCCGGAGCCGGCGTGTTTCAATACATTTCGTTTCGCGCAGCTTTGGCATTAATATCTTCTTTGATCATTTCTTTGGTGTTCGGAAAAAAGATCATTGAGTTTATCCGCAAAAAACAGATAGGCGAAACTATCCGTGAATTAGGTTTAGAAGGGCAAACTAAAAAAGCGGGTACGCCAACAATGGGAGGAATAATTATTATTGCTGCTATCATTATCCCAACTTTATTATTTGCTAAAATATTAAATGTATACATCGTATTAATGCTTATATCTACTGTATGGCTTGGCGGTATTGGTTTTTTAGATGATTATATTAAAGTATTCAGGAAAAATAAAGAAGGTCTGCAAGGTAAATTTAAGATCATTGGTCAAATTGGAATTGGATTAATAGTTGGCTGTGTTTTTTATTTTCATCCTGATGTGGTAATTAAAGAACGTATTGTTTCTACATCAAAAGATCTTGGAACTATTTCAACCGGAATGGAGAAAAATTTAAATTCACCCGTATACTCTTCAACAGCAGTTAAAAATTTAAAAACAACCATTCCTTTTTTTAAGAATAACGAATTAGATTATGGTAAAGCAATCTCATGGTTTTGTGATGATTGTGCAAAGTATGGCTGGATCATTTTTATTCCAATGGTTATACTTATTGTTACAGCTGTTTCCAATGGCGCCAACATAACTGATGGCATTGATGGATTGGCGGCTGGCACCAGCGCTATTATAGGAGTGGTGCTTGGCATATTAGCTTACGTATCGGGGAATACAATTTTTGCCGATTATTTAAATATCATGTACATACCAAATTCGGGGGAGTTGGTTGTTTTTATGGCGGCTTTTATCGGCGCATGTGTAGGATTTTTATGGTACAATTCATTTCCTGCTCAGGTATTTATGGGCGACACCGGAAGTCTTGCTATCGGCGGTATTATTGCCGTTTATGCCATTGCCATTCGTAAAGAATTATTGATCCCGATTTTATGCGGTGTCTTCTTAGTTGAAAATATTTCCGTTATTCTTCAGGTGGTTTATTTTAAATACCAAAAGAAAAGACGTGGTCTTGAATATGCAAGTACACATCGGTTATTTAAAATGGCACCGCTTCATCATCATTATCAAAAAAGTGGTTTTCATGAATCAAAAATTGTTATGCGCTTTTTTATTATTGGAATTATGTTGGCTGTATTAACATTCGTAACTCTTAAATTAAGATAAGTGAGTAAACGCATTGTGATATTAGGTAGTGGAGAGAGTGGGGTAGGCAGTGCTGTACTCGCTAAACAAAAGGGTTTTGACGTTTTTGTAAGCGATAAGTCATTAATAAAAGATAAGTATAAAGAACAATTAATTGCCGAAAATATTTTGTTTGAAGAAGGAGTACATACAGAAGAAAAGATCTTGAATGCCGATGAGGTGATCAAGAGTCCGGGTATTCCTGATAAGGTGGAGTTGATTCAAAAACTAAAGGCAAAAAATACTCCTGTAATTTCTGAAATAGAATTTGCCGGTAGATACACAAATGCAAAAAAGATATGTATAACAGGTTCTAACGGAAAAACCACAACCACGTTGCTAACTTATCATATTCTTAAAAAAGCAGGTTACAACGTTGGCTTGGGCGGCAATGTTGGAAAGAGCTTTGCGATGCAGGTAGCACGCGAAAATTTTGATTATTACGTTTTAGAATTAAGCAGCTTTCAATTAGATGGCATGTATGATTTTAAAGCAGACGTAGCTGTTTTATTAAATATTACTCCCGATCATTTAGATAGATATGAATATAAATTTGAAAATTATGTAGCATCAAAATTCAGAATTACAAATAACCAAAGTAAAAATGATGCTTTTGTGTATTGTTCGGATGACCTAACCATTCATTCGCACATGCAAGAGCATCCAATTGCAGCCGAACAAATTCCTTTTAGCATCAAAAAACCAATTGATGGCCACGGCGCATTTTTAACCGAGAACCAAATAACCCTTAATTATAAATCAAACCAACAACCCTTAATTATGACAATTGAACAATTAGCACTCCAGGGTAAACACAATGTTTACAACAGTATGGCAGCTTCGTTAGCCGCTCGCATCGTTGATGTGAGAAAAGAAGTTATTCGTGAGTCTTTACAAGACTTTCAGAATGTTGAACACCGTTTAGAATTTATTGCTACCATAAATGGCATTGAATTCATTAACGATTCAAAAGCAACCAACGTTAACTCTACCTGGTATGCACTTGAAAGCATGGAGAAACCAATTGTTTGGATCTGTGGCGGACAAGATAAAGGAAACGACTATAACGAATTATTTGACCTTGTAAAAGGAAAAGTAAAAGCGATCGTTTGCCTTGGTAAAGATAACAGTAAGATCGTTGCAGCTTTTAAAGATGCAGTAGATATTATTGTTGAAACCGATAATGCAAATGATGCAGTTGCCGCTTCTTATAAGATCGGAAAAAAAGGTGATGTAGTTTTGTTATCTCCTGCTTGCGCTAGTTTTGACCTGTTTCAAAACTACGAAGACAGAGGAATGCAATTTAAACGCGCCGTTAAAGGTCTGTAGATTTTAAATTCCCATTTTAGTTTATTAAAACGCAGTTAATTACTATGTGCATTGTTACAATGTATGTAGGCTAACGGAATAAATTTTTAATGAGAAAAATGCAATAATAAATTATAAATAAATGAAACTGTTTAACTATTTAAAAGGAGATAAAGTTATCTGGGCAATAATGTTCTTATTGTCCTTACTGTCTATTTTGGTAGTATACAGTGCTGTTGTTACCTTGGCTCATAAATTTAAACAGGGTAATACCGAGTATTATTTATTTAAACATTTTGTAATTATTGCTTTAGGTTTTGGCATTGCTTATCTATTCCATAAGATCAAATACACTGTGTTTTCAAAAGTAGCGCAGATAGGTTTTATTTTATCTATCCCACTTTTAATTTATACATTACTTAAAGGTGTGAGTGCCGGTGAAGCTTCTCGTTGGTTAGAGATTCCCGGACTTGGTTTAACCTTTCAATCTTCCGATGTTGCTAAATTAATGTTGCTAATATATGTAGCGCGAATTTTAGCATTGAAGGCAAATGCGCTGGTTGATTTTAAAGCGGTATTCAAGCATTTGTTATTACCTATTGGTATAATTTGCGCTTTGATCTTACCCGCCAATTTTTCAACAGCGGCCTTATTGTTTTTTAATTGCTTGATATTAATGTTTGTTGGTGGCATCAATATTAAAATAATATTAAAAATATTTGGTATTTGTATTTTAGTTGCTACTCTATTCTTTTCGTGGGTTTGGTTATTACCCGAAAGTATTCCCGGAGGTCGCGGACCAACATGGAAATCGAGGATAGAAAGTTTTAGTAACGGTGATACAAAAAGTAATTATCAAAGTGAACAGGCAAAAATAGCTATTGCAACTGGTGGTGTAATTGGCAAAGGTCCCGGCAACAGCACACAACGCGCGTTTTTGCCGCAGGCATCTTCCGATTTTATTTATGCCATTATAATCGAAGAGTATGGATTACTTTCCGGTTTTGTATTATTGTTCTTATACATGATATTATTATATCGTGGTATAAAAATATTGCGCGATAACGATAAACCCTTTGGTTCATTTGTTGCTGTAGGATTGGCTTTTAGTCTCGTGTTTCAGGCACTGGTAAACATGGCCGTTGCTGTAAATTTATTTCCTGTAACAGGTCAGCCATTACCACTTATAAGTATGGGTGGAACTTCTATTTGGTTTACAATGATCGCCATTGGAATAATATTAAGTGTTAGTAGAAGCGTAGAAGATAAAACAGAAGAAAAACTTGAAACAGTTTAAAGTCATATTAAGCGGTGGAGGCACCGGTGGACACATCTTTCCGGCTGTGGCAATTGCTAACGAAATAAAAAAGTTAGTGCCTACTGCCGAAATTTTATTTGTAGGTGCATTAGGCAAAATGGAAATGGAAAAAGTTCCTGCTGCCGGTTATAAGATTATTGGTGTGCCAATTGCAGGCTTACAACGTAAGTTTACTTTAGAAAATTTAAAATTGCCGTTTTTAATAATTATGAGCTTATTAAAGACCAGAAAAATAATTAGCGATTTTAAACCCGATGTTGTTGTTGGAACCGGAGGTTACGCGAGTGGTCCATTATTAAGGTCAGCCATCTCAAAAGGAATCCCTGCTTTGATACAAGAACAAAATTCCTATGCAGGAATCACCAATAAAATACTTTCAAAAAAAGTAAATAAAATTTGTGTGGCCTATGAAGGAATGGAAAAATTCTTTCCAAAAGAAAAATTATTGCTCACCGGAAATCCGGTAAGGCAGGATATT
>JBEIEI010000010.1:0-27775 GCA_040382975.1 Flavobacteriales bacterium | reverse complement strand
TGTTATTTGGCTTGCCAACAGAAGTTGGGGGCGGCGGAACAGACCAAATACAATTATTACAATCAGTGCCTGGAACGTGCTGGTTGGGAACGTTTTGACTGATCAATTTCAAATTTATTAGTAAACAAATAATAAATTGAAGAAGCATTCTTTTTTTCATAGTACAAGGGTTTCCCCAAATTTAGTTAAATGCGATAAAGCAGCCAATTTATTCCCTCATTCGAAATAAAAGTTAACGGAAAAATCACTTATAGTATAGATTAAATTGATTTAACCAAAACTTTAGGCAATAAGATTACAGATAGATTTTTTTAAAAATAGGGTAAGCGCGCGGTTAAAAAATAGAACCTATTACATGCATTAATTTTTCAACTTGGCTATGCCATAATAATTTTGCAGATTCTCTTTCCGAGTTTGAATCGGCAAAATCAGTAATAATTAAAGAAATATCATTAGTAAGATCATCGCGTTGAATTCTGAATTCGAAATAACTTCCGTCATTTTTATCTACCCATTGAAAACGAACTAACAACACATCAATTGTTTTTAATAAACGAGCTTGTTGCATTTGGCCATCCCAAATAAAAGTATAAATACCATTACGAATATTTACATCGTCACAAAACCATTCAGATAAACCACTTGGTGTAGATAAAAACTCAAAGAACATATCAGCAGAGGCATGAACTACGAATTCTAATTCAAATTTTCCATTTGGTTCTTTCTCAGGCTTAATAGCATAAGAATCTGTTTTTTTAATTGGATTGGTAATTGAACTTGAAATGGATGCTATTTTTGATGGAGAAATTTCGATTTTTTCTTTTTTTGGAATAGTATTATTGATCGCTAAAACCTCTGTTGAAGCGGTAGCCTCTTTTAATAGTTTTTTTGAAACCGGCTCAGAAGTTTTTTCAACTTTAACAGGAGCTATTTCTTTTTTTAGAACCACAGGACTTGGTTTAACAACTTCTTTTGCAGGCTTTTCCTTTTTGCTTTCTACTTTTTTAGCTTCAACTTTTTTAGGAATTACTTTAACTGCTGCTTTTTTTGGTTCAATTTTTTTCAATATAGGTTTTTTAGTAACAATTGGTTTTTTAGCAATAGCTTTTTTAACAACCACTTTTTTAGTTGGCTTAGCTTTTACCGGTTTTGTAACCTTCTTGGAGATAGGTTTTTTTGAAACAATTTTCTTCTTAGCAATTACTTTAACAGCCGGCTTTTTTACTACAGGTTTAACAATTTTCTTTTTAGGCGCAGGTTTAGACGCTACCTTTTTAGCAACATTTTTTTTAACCGCAGATTTGGCTGGCTTAGTAGTTTTTTTTGCGATACTTTTTTTTACAGACGAAACCTTCTTTTTATTCGACATATCTCTAAAATTTTGTGTAATATATAAATTTTTATCAAGAAAGCAAATAGAAATTAAATAAATATTTTGTTTTGGCTTTTATAAACGAAAGTTTTATATTTGCACCCCTATAAAAACGGCGGGATAGCTCAGATGGTTAGAGCGCAGGATTCATAACCCTGAGGTCTCGAGTTCAACTCTCGATTCCGCTACAACTAAACCCTTGATTTTCAAGGGTTTTTTTTGTTTATATCAGTTTAAAATTCAACAAGATATTTCTTTTCCGGACTATGATTTAACCGATAAATTAACTGTTTTTTAAAAAAACTGGTCTTTTGGCATACTTTTTAATCATATATCCCTAAAAATTATAAGAGTTAATTTTCAAGGAGTGATCTTAATTCAAAAAATATGTAATAAAAAAAGCCACATTGAATAAACAATGCGGCTTTTTTTAATGTTTAAAAAATTACTTAGTAATTATAATTTTCTTGTAAATACGTTCATTAGCAGTTGAAATTTCAACGAAATAAAGACCGTTACCAAGGCTACTTGGTAAAATAGCTGTTAATACATGGCTTTGATTAATTTGAACGTTAAAATTTGGTATTTCTATTTCTTGCCCGTTTGCTGCGATCAATTTTAAAGTTACATCTTTAAGGCTTGAAGGAATGCTAATGTTTAATTCGCTACTAGCAGGATTAGGAAATAAGCTTACTTGGTTAAGTTGTTGGCTAATAGATGATATACCGGTTGTGCCGGCTTTAACTATCATTCCTTTCATACCCGTAGCTACATGGTTAGGGCATACAAAGAAAATGGTATTGGTTGTTAATGCGGTAATTGTAAACGTGTAAGAAGTAGTTTTTGTACCGAAACCAGAAGATAAAGTAGTTGAGCCATTAGCTAACCAAGTTGCTTGGCTAACTTCAGAAACCGGGTATGTAGCTGAAACGCCAAATTGAACAACATCTCCAATGCTTACTGTTGTTAATGTTGCTGACCAAACATTTCCTGGATTTGGCACAATTAGATACAGAGTAGCATTTAATTTAGAAATTAATAAGCTTGCAAATAAAATTAAGTAGATTTTTTTCATATTTATTTTTTTATGGTTTATGTGTAAAAATAAATCATTTTAGTCACATATAACGAAAAATTCAATAATAAATCATTAAGTTTTCTATTGGTCTGTATTAATTCTGCCACAGATTCAAGTTTTTTAGATAGAATAGCAGTATCGTTTCTATGAATAGTTGCATAAAAATCGTTTTTCTGTTCCTGAATCTCGGTTGTTTTTTCGGAACAAGAAAACAATGAAACACAAATTAGTAAGTAAAATAGAATTTGTGTTTTCATTTTATGAAGAAGTAATAAATTTCGGAAAATTTATTTTTTAAGAATACTTATTGTTTCAGTTGGGTTTTTAGAAGAGAAAACGGTATTTCCTGCTACTAAAACATTTGCCCCGCAATCAATTAATTTTTTGTAGTTGTTAAGATCCACACCACCATCAATTTCAATTAATGCTCTCGATTTTTTTCTTTCAATAAGGGCTTTTAAGTCTGTTATTTTGTTGTAGGTGTTCTCAATAAATTTCTGTCCGCCAAACCCAGGATTAACGCTCATTAAGCAAATCAGATCAATTTCTGCAATGGTATCTTCTAAAGAGTTAATTGAGGTGTGTGGATTAATTGCCACACCGGCTTTCATGCCTAAATTTTTAATATTTTGAATACTGCGGTGTAAATGATTGCATGCTTCTATATGCACGGTTAAAATTTCTGTTCCCACATCTTTAAAAGCTTGCGCATATTGATCGGGATTTACGATCATTAAATGCACGTCTAAAGGTTTTTTTGCAATTTTTTGTATTGCTTTAATTACAGGAAAACCAAAAGAAATATTTGGAACAAAAACACCATCCATTACATCCACATGAAACCAATCAGCTTCACTATTATTTATCATTTCAATATCAGCCTGTAGGTTTGCAAAATTTGCTGATAAAACGGAAGGAGCAACTAAGTGTGACATGGTATTAAATTTAGAATATAAAAGTAAATATTCTTTATGGATAGTTAATTAACAACTTATTCATAAAAGAGATAAAAAAAACTAATGTAAATAAAGACGTTTGGTTAAAATTATATGAGCCATATAATTATACTGCTCTTGCGAAAAGTGACAACGGCATGGGTATAGCGACATTAAATTGTCTACCGGAGGAACATAGTATTCGTTATTTCCATCTTTTATTCCGGTTTGATAATTACATACAGGAACGGGATTAGTATTTGAATTATATCCTAAAGGGTAACAATCAGCTTCTGTATCGCAAAATCCATCTCCGTTTGAGTAACAATTAGATCGATTAAAATACTCATAGCTAATAGCACCTGCCGGTGGGCCCGGCACAACCGGTGTTCCTATTTCATCAAATGTGTGAGGCAATCCAAAAAAATGACCCATTAAATGAATGATAGTGCTACTTGGGAATGGCACAAAATTAGGTGCTATTAAACTGTTTCGTTCAATTACAATAACATCTTTTGGGGTTGTGGTTGCTGTTAATGGGGGCGGATAGGCATACCCTCCGGGATCGTTCGTTTGCCCGGTAACTGTTCCTGCTATATAACAATTTATTGTTTTATCTGTATACCAATTTGCAGTAACTACAGGGTCTACAATGTTTTTTGTCCAATCCCTATAAGGATGATGAGGGATGAATACGGTACTGCAATTTAAAAATTGAACGCAAATTCGCTTAAACGTGGCATTTAAATTTGCTACAACCTGCGTTAAATTTAACGTTGCAACACTTGCGGCATTCGGCTGATAAGTGCTGTCTTGAACAACATAAAATACAATTGAGAATTTTTTATTTAAACAGGTATCATGCTTTAAAGTAGTTACCATGTTTTGAGCATTGGTAAACAAAGCTGCAAAAGTAAAAAGTATAAGAAGAAATTTTTTCAATGACAATTAATCGTAATTTGATAGGTTTATTTAATTATATTTGGTTACCAAATTTATAATTTTAATCTAGATGTACAAACAAAAAATAAAACTATTTATTTTTCTATTATCTGTTTGTGCTTTTTATAATTCATTTTCTCAGATCATTATTACACCTACAGTTGGCTGCGTTCCTTTATTAGGGGTAACTTTTTCTGGTCCTGTTGGCGCTACAAGTGTTTCATGGAATTTTGGAGATGCATCTTCATCTATTCTTAATTCACCTTTACATAATTATACTTCGGCGGGCAGTTATACTGTAACCTACAATGCTATTGTAGGTGGTTTACCAGTAACTTATACCTCTGTTGTTCTTGTTCATGGAAAACCAACTGCAAATTTTACCTATACTGTTCCATCAATAAGATGTAAGCCTTTAAATGTTCCTTTTACAAGTACTAGCTCTGGTCCTGCTGCTATAGCCAGCTATACGTGGAATTTCGGTGACGGTGGTCCCGGAGCCGGACAAAATCCAATACATACTTACATATTACAAGGAAGTTTTTTTGTGACTTTATTAGTTACAGATATTAATGGTTGTACAAGTGCATTATCAACACAACAAGGACCAATAAATGTATCCACGCCGCCAACTGTTATTATAAATTCTAATCCTTTATCATTAACATCCTGCACAGCGCCATTTTCTCCTGCTTTTAGCGGGAGTAATTGCGTTTCAGTTTCACCCATTTCAGGGCCTTTAGTTTCTTATGCTTGGAATTTCGGAAACTCTCAAACTTCTGCTCTTCAAACTCCGGGTACAGTTACATATAACACAACAGGCTTATACAATGTAAGTTTAACGGTAACTGATAATAATAATTGTAGTGCTTCGGCAAACACGCAGGTAAGTATATCTCAACCAAGCATTAATTCAACCATTCCGTCAACGGTATGCTTAAATGCGCCATTTACTTTTTCTTATCAAACCAATCAACCTTCTTCCACCTGGAATTTTGGCGTAGGTTTACCAACAGCTTTAACAACTTCTACATTGGGCCCAACTACATTTAGTACTTTTATTTACAATACACCTGGTACATATACGATTAATCTTTCTACAGGATCATTTCCTTGTATCGCTGCACAAACTAAGACTATATTTGTTGAGCAGGTTGTAGCAAATTTCACACATACACCTCCGTCTTTTACTTGTAGTCCAACTTTTACTGCCGGCTATATTAATCAATCTTCTTCAAATGCAACTTCGTTTACCTGGACAGCCAGTAATTACAATGGTAATTCCATATCAACAAGTACATTAACAAATCCAACATTTACTTTGGTGCAAGGAAGTCTGAATCCTTATACGATTTATAATACATTTTCATCTTTGATCACATTAATAGCCAAATCGGCCAATGGTTGTATCTCTACTTTTACAACGCATGTTTATGATTCTATAAGGCGACCAACGGCATGGTTCAATAAAGATAAAAAGGAAGGTTGTGTACCATTAACAGTTAAGTTCAGAGATTCGAGTTTTACCAATACTTCTATTTATCCTATAACCAGTTATACTTGGAATAATGGGGCAACGCCGCCAACATTTGTAATTGGTAACATTCCACCTCCAATGGTAAATCCCACTTTCACGTATTCTACTCCCGGTACTTATACTCCTTATTTGATCGTTAAAACTGCTACCGGATGTATTGATACATCGTTTATAGATACGGTAAAAGTGGTTGTTCCTCCGATAATTAGTTTTTCGGTTTCGCCAAGCATAGTTTGTTGGAATCAACCTGTTATAATTACAAATACATCGCCAACAACAACTCCGGCAATTCAACATTGGCATGTTGAAAGTGATAATGGATTTTTTTCGGGATGTATAAATAATCCAAATCCACAATGGAATTTTACTCATGTTGGTGTTCATAC
Organism: Flavobacteriales bacterium; assembly: GCA_040382975.1. Lineage (GTDB taxonomy): Bacteria > Bacteroidota > Bacteroidia > B-17B0 > Aurantibacillaceae > Aurantibacillus. Next base: position 21,525 of record JBEIEI010000010.1, on the reverse strand, counting down.
GTTTACAATGAGTGGTTATTTAAATAGTTGTAAAGGAACTGCAGTTTCAACGCAATCCGTCACTGTAAAAGGACCAATAGTGCAGGGTAGGTACGAAACAAATTGTATTGCAGGTACACGAAAGACGGTTAAATTTTTTGCGCATTTGCAAGATGTAGCAAATGGCACTTTAAATTTTGGAGATAATTCCTCAGTTGTATTTGCAGGAACTCCAGGAACGGTTGCCACATTTAGCGCCAGCCATACTTATTCAGCTTCAGGAAATTATACGGCAGTATTAACAGCAACAAATGGAGCAACGGGTTGCACGCCATACACATACACCATGCTGGTAACCGTTAGGGATATTCAGGCAAATTTTACCTGGCCGGCGGTGGGCTGTGCCAATATAAGTCAAACGTTTAATGCGTCTTCTTCTGTTGACGTTTTAACAGGGTGTAATAAAAGAGGATATACCTGGTACTTTGATAATCTAGCACCGCGCGATACAGTTGCAGCTATTATTAATTACACATTTGCAACAGCGGGTACACATACTGTTTTGTTAATGGTAAAAGACGAAAATAGTTGTTTGGATACAACAAAACACACGTTTAGAATTAGCAGCGCCAATCCAACTTTTACTTTTAGTTCAAATCCAATTTGTTTATCGAGTGGTACTGTTCAAATGCTTAATACAACTTCGCAAACACCTGACCCGGTAAATAATTTTATTTGGGATTTTGGCGATGCTACAGGATTAACAACAACAACGTTAACTTCGCCAACGCATACTTATTTTAATGCGATAAGTCCTAGTCAGAATTATACAGTGCTATTAATTGCAAGTAATTCGCAAGGTTGTATAGACTCTATAAGGCACACTTTAACAGTTATAAATCCAATTGCTACTATATTTCCATCTCAGTTTTTTCTCTGTATTCCAACAAGCACTTCTAACCTTGCAACAAATACAGTTACCTTTACCGCACCATCAGCTTATACTAGTTACACTTTTAATTATGGGGATGGTAGTTCAGCTTTAACCACAACCAGTAATATTTCGCCTGCTCATACTTATACTGCAGCCGGAACTTACACTGCAACTTTAATAGTTGATCTTGGTGGATGCAAGAATAGCGGTTCTGTTGTGGTTACTGCTCAATCTTATCCAATTCCTAATTTTTCGCTTAGTACCGGAAATGTTATTTGCAGGGATTCGCAGGTAGAATTTACTAATACATCTACAGTAGCTTCAACCTATTCGTTAAATTGGAATTTGAGTACCGGCGGTCCTATTCTTCCTTTAGAATCGGTAGTGTGGTCGTATTCAACTACCGGTATAGCTGTAATTACCTTAACAGTTTCTACAACGCCAAACCAATGCGCGGCAGTTGTTTCTAAAACACTTAATATTTTAGGCGCTACTGCTAATCTTAATTTAGATAAACAAGTAGTTTGCCTTGGAAATGCTATAAAATTCAATATTAAAAATGATTCTAATAGTGTTTTTGGTTGGAGTTATGATTTTAAAGATGGGACAACAGCATCTTACACAGCAAGCGCATCACCATCTCAAACAGTAACTCATACTTATAATTTTTTTCCACCGCCAAGTGGTAATACATTCGTTTCTTTAACCTATTATCCAACTTCAGATACAACAAAATGCGCAAGAACTGTAACAGTGCCAATTCAGATCATCAAAATTGTAGCAGATTTTGATCGTAATAACGAAATACTAAAAACAGATAGTATACATTGTATAAATGTGGTAGATAATTTTTCTAATCAAACACCAAACTCTTCCGGTTATAATTTTTATTGGGCGTTTGGAAACGGAAGTACTTCAACAACACAAAATCCAAATTATACCTATCCAAATGCCGGTGCTTATCAGGTTACTTTAACGGTAACTGATCCTGTAAATAATTGCGTAGGTTATACTGTTAAAAACATGACCATTAATCCTTTGCCAAACGCTTCCGTCTTTGCCAGAGACACTTGTCAAAACCGGCCATTTATGCTCAATTCAAACGTAACGGCAGGTACAGCTCCTTTTTCGTATACATGGAATCCATCTGTTGGAGTAAATAATCCTAATAGTGCTAATTCAATTGCCACTGCATCCAATTCAACAACCTATACATTAACAATAATGGATGGTAATAATTGTAAAAACAGCACAACTAAAAATGTTTACATACAGTTGCCGGCTTCTAATATTGTCTGGGATACTACGGTAGTAGTTGGGCAGTTCATTCCGCTTAATAATAATTCGGGTAGTAATTTTACGTATACCTGGAGTCCGGTTACTGATCTTAGTTGTGTAAATTGTCCTAACCCTACATCTTCATCAACAGTTAATATTACTTACAGTGTTACAATTGCAGACAATATGGGTTGCTTTATTGTTGTAAACACACACACAGTTTTTGTTGAATTAAAAGGTACTGTAGATGTGCCAACAGCTTTTACACCAAATGGTGATGGTACAAATGATATTATATTTGTGGATGGATGGGGAATTAGAAAATTAAACTATTTTAGGATATTTAATAGGTGGGGACAATTATTATTTGAAAGCAATGATATTTTAGTAGGTTGGGACGGAACGTTTAATGGCGTGCCTCAAAATATGGAAACCTATGTTTATCAAGTCTCTGCCGATACCTATGTAGAAAAAGGCGTGTTAAAAACAGGAACCTTTAAATTGATAAAATAAAATTTGAAAAAAATAATTTTATATTTTATTTGTTTAATGGTATTCGAAAAAATGAATGCGCAGGATATTCATTTTAGTCAATTTTATTTTTCACCGCTTTCTTTAAATCCGGCAAATACCGGAAATTATAAAGGCGATTATCGTTTGTTTGGAAACTATCGAAGTCAATGGCGAGACATTTCTAAAGCTTATAATACATTTAGTGCCGGGGGTGATTTTAATATTTATCCAAGTAATCAAAATGTAAGTGGTGGTTTAATATTTATTAATGATAGATCGGGTGGTAATTTACAAGTTATGAAAATTATGCCTTCAGCTGCAATTCATAAAAAAATTGCCGGCTATAATTTGCATTTTGGAATTCAACCGGGAGTTGTCATTAAAACAATTGATTTTTATGCACATTCCTATCCTAATCAATTAAACTGGAATTCGGGTAAATTTGATAATACCTTACCTAATACCGAAACAAATGTGAGTCAACGTTTTACCTATTTTGATCTGAATACAGGATTAGCGGCATCTAAAAGATTCGGAAAAATTGAACCGGAAATATCATACGCATTATTTCATATAAATAAACCAAAGGAAAGTTTTTTAGGGAACTATAATAAATTAAAAGTACGTCAGGCTTATAATATTGGTTTAAATTATTATTTAAATTCTTCAATAATATTAAGAGGGTATACCATGTATGGTTACACAACAAAAGTAAGCGATTGGGTAAGTGGTTTAAATATTGAATACGTATTGTCTAAAAATGTTTTTTTTACTAATTCTGTTTTTACCGGTTTTATGTGGCGCGATGGATTTAAAAGAAATCCTGATGCAGGGATAGTTACAGCGGGAATAAACTACTCTCATTATACTATAGGTTTTAGTTATGATATTACTTTTTCTCAGTTAAAAACAGCAGTAGATAGTAAGGGAGCATTTGAAATTGCACTTATTTATAAAGCAAAAAATACACGGTTAAGTAAAAAAGCAATTCCTTGTGAGAGATATTAAATACATAGTTGTTTTTATTTTATTTGCGTTTATTGCTAATTCGCAAACAGATACTATGCTTGTTAAACGGTCATCACCAAAAGTATTAAAGCGTTTAGGTAAGAGTGCAATGGAACAAAACGATCCTACAAGTGCCATCACTTTTTTTGAAGCTTACCTCAAAAATTACAACAAGGATGCTAAGGTGATGGATCAATTAGGACATTCATATTTAGAAATAAGAGATTACGATAGGGCCCAACATATGTTTTTAAATGCTTATGAAACAGATGTAGAGAAAGCGCCGACATCCTTATATTATCATGCGCAAATGCAAAAATCAAATGGTTTGTATGATAGCGCTAAAATAAATTTTCAGAAATTTAAAAAACAATATAAAGGCCCGGAAAAATTATTAAAAAAGCAAGCTACTAAAGAAATTGTGTTTTGTGATTCTGTTCAAAAGATCGTAAATACTGAGAAAAAAATTATCATCACGCACTTAGACTCTACCATTAATAAAGTCAATACAGAAGGGGCTCCCGTTAATATTGATGAAAATACATTGGTTTTCACATCCTTAAGAACGGATAAAAAAGAATATGTGATCGAAGATGATACCGCAAAAACAATTAAACGTAAATTATATATTGCTAAACGCGAGAATAACGAGTGGAAGTTCGCTGGCGAATATGGCAGTGGTTTAAATGAATCTGATTTTAATACAGGCAATGCATGTTTTAGTCCTGATAAAAAACGTATTTATTTTACGCGCTGTAAACTAAATTTTAAAGAGGAAATGATCTGTGCTATTTACGTTTCTGAAAAAAGCGGAGATGGTTGGACGGAGCCGGTTAAATTACCTAAGAATGTAAATAACCCAAAGTACACCGCTACAATGCCTGCAGTAACCAACGATCCTGCAAAAGGCAATGATGTTATTTATTTTGTGAGTAATAATAAAGAGGGCAGAGGAGGTTTAGATATTTGGTATACTATTTATGATAAAAAAAATAAAATTTACAAAACGCCTAAAAATGCGGGTAATAAAATTAACACAACACAAAACGAAATAACTCCTTTTTTTGATAACGAAACGCGTACACTTTATTTTAGTTCGGATGGATTAGGTGGATTAGGCGGGTATGATGTTTTTAAAGCAATTGGTGACGGTAAAAAATGGATGCGTACTGAGAATATTGGTCAGCCAATAAATACAGGTGCTGATGATATTTATTATACGATAGCACCTAACCGTGAAGAAGGTTTTTTTGTAAGTAACCGAAAAGGAGGAAATACACTTAAAAACAGTACATGTTGTGATGATATTTACATATATAAGCATTCAGAGTATATTAAAATTAATTTATCAGGAAACGTTGGTGAAATGCTTTATCCCGATCTTGCCATCCCTCAAGCTACAGTTGAAGTTTACATTGTAGATAAAAAAACACATGAAAAATATCTGGTTAAAATATTGGAAAGCGATAAGACTGGAGATTTTCAAACCAGTGTTGAAGCAGGACAAGATTATTTTTTAATTGTTAAGAAAAAAGATTTTTTAGGAAATACTGCTGAAGTCACTACAAGAGGAATTATAACATCTCAGGACATAACTAAAAACATATTATTGCCTAAAAAACCAAAAGAGCCAATCCGTATTCCTAATATTCAGTACGAATTTGATAAATCGAATATTCTTGAATCGAGTAAAATTGCAATAGATACAACTGTATTTTCTTTAATGGAAGCAAATCCTGAATTGATTATTGAAATTATGTCGCACACTGATAGTAAGGGAAGTGGTAAATATAATGAGAAGTTATCGCAGCAACGAGCAGAAAGTGTGGTTGCTCATTTAATAAGTAAAGGCATAAAACCTGAGAGATTAAAAGCGAAAGGATATGGCGAGAGCAAACCTGTTGCACCTAACGAAAATTCTGACGGAAGTGATAATCCGGAAGGTAGAGCGCAAAACCGACGAACCGATTTTAAAATAATTGGTGTGTTAGATGTTGAAGTTATTAATGCAGCGGGATTTGATTAGTCTGAAAATAATAGAAATTTTTACCTGCAATTATTACTCAATAGGCTCGTCATCCACAAAAGGATTCCAAACACCTTCTTCATCATAATGATCAATTATAATACCGTCTAAAGGGTTAACTTCAATTTCTCTTTTCTCATCGCCAAAATCTAATAAAATGGCATTTGATCTATATAGATCACCACTTTTTTCTATTCTAACCGTTTTTAAAACCTTGCCGATAACGGCCGTCCACATTTTAGTATCAGAGGCATCTATGGCATATATTTTAATTTTACCGCCTAATTCTTTTTCAATGGCAATGGCGGCTTTTTTGTAATCATATTCTATGGCATCTAATCCATCACCGTTTTCATTTGTAGAAATGGTAAGTTTATGCTTGTCTGTAAAGTGCAATTCTACATTATCTATTACCTCTACAACTTCTGAAGGTTGAGATTTATTTTGCCATAAATGACAAATTACTTTTTCAACCGTTTTACTTTGTGCGGCAGCAAATCTTGCCAATGCCTCATTTGAAAAAAATGTATTTTCTGATCCTTCTTCCATTTTATTAATTTAAAGCTGTTCTATTGCCTAATTCAATTATTGCTAAATTTTTTATTTCTGTTCCTTCAATTTCAAACCTAATGGCGGTTTTTACATTATGAAAACCATGTACTCCTGCAGCACCCGGATTAATGTGTAGTAATTCAAGATCTTTATCATACATCACTTTTAGTATGTGTGAATGGCCGCAAATAAATAATTTAGGTTTGTTCTCCAATAAAAGTGTTTTGATCTTTGCAGGATATTTTCCGGGATAACCCCCAATATGCGTTATAAAAACGGGAACATTTTCACAGTTAAAAAATAAATTTTCAGGATAGGTTATTCTAATATCTTTATCATCAATATTTCCGAAAACAGCTTTTAAGGGTTTTAATTTTTCAATTTCCAAACACAGATCAATGTTACCAATATCACCTGCGTGCCAAACTTCATCGGCTTCTTTGATATGTTTAATAAGTTTTGGCTCTAAAAAACTGTGCGTGTCTGATATAATAAGTATTTTTTTCAAACTTTTTAGCCACTAATTACTCGAATTAACACGAATGTTTTTTTAGTTAGTATTCTGGTTAGTTATTTTCCCTCACATATTAATATATTTTTCAATAATTTAATTTGTGAAATTAGTGTAATTCGTGGCTCTTTTCTATTCAATCCCAAAAAATGAAATGATGTGTTGTAATTCTTTATCGTTGCTAAAGCTTAGGGTTAAATTTCCACCGCCTTTGGTATTACGTTTAAAGCTGTAAGATTTATTAAAGATCTTTTCTAACTTTTTAGCAATGGTTTTATCTTCTATCGTTAAAGGTTTTTCAACACGAGAAACTTTTGGTGTTACTTTTATTTTTTCGCCACGAGCTAAGTCTTCAATTTGTCTAACTGATAGATCTTGTTCTAATGCTAATGCAAAAATTGCTAATTGCCTGTCTTCGTTATCAATGTTAATTAACGCTTTGGCGTGTCCCATGGTGATATCACGATCGCGAAGCGATTTTTGAATTGGAGCAGGAAGTTTTAATAAACGTAAAAAATTTGTAACCGTACTACGTTGTTTACCCACTTTTTCGCTTAACTGTTCTTGAGTTAAATCGCATTCATCAATTAAACGTTTGTAGGATAAGGAAACTTCTATTGGATCAAGATCTTCGCGTTGAATATTTTCAACCAAAGCCATTTCCAACATTGCCTGATCATCAGCTACACGAATATAAGCAGGAACATCTGTTAAACCTGCTAATTGTGAAGCGCGAAAACGACGTTCTCCTGAAATTAATTGGTATCTGTCGTAACCTAATTTTCTAACAGTTAATGGTTGAATGATGCCATGTTGTTTTATACTATCACTTAATTCTTGTAAAGCAGTTTCTTCAAAATTAGTACGTGGTTGAAAAGGGTTTGCTTCAATACTTTTTATTTTTATGGTAGAAACAGAATTTACAGTGGGAGCGCCCTCTCCCATGTGTTTTGAAGTAATATCTGTTCTGGCATTCTCTAATAATGCACTTAATCCTCTTCCTAATGCCGGTTTTTTATTGTTACTCATTTTTTCGTAATTAAAAATTAAAAATTAAGGATTAAAAATTCTGTTAAACTTAAATTTTTTCTTCTTAAATATTTAATTGTATTTGTGTGTTATTTATATTTCTTGGAATCTATAATTCTTAATTTATAATCTCCAATTTTCTTAAATGTCTTCGCTTAATTCTTCTTCTGATTCCTGAATGTTTATCATTCTATCACTATCGCTAATTTTAGTTAAGCCGTTACGTTGTAAAATTTCACGCGCTAAGTTTAAATAATTCGTAGAGCCTTTTCCTATTGCATCGTGCATAATAATGGTTTTTCCAAAACTTGGCGCTTCGGCTAATTTTGTATTACGTTGAATGATAGTATCGAAAACCATATTTTGAAAATGTGTTTTTACCTCTTCAACAACCTGGTTAGCTAAACGTAAACGACCATCGTACATCGTTAACAAAACTCCTTCAATATCTAAATTTGTATTTAAATGAGCCTGAACGATCTTAATGGTTTGTAATAATTTGCCCATTCCTTCCAACGCGAAATATTCGCACTGTACCGGAATAATTACACTGTCGGCAGCAGATAAAGCATTAATAACGGTTAAACCTAATGAAGGACAACAATCTAAAATAATAAAATCATATTTATCTTTTATTTTATCTAAAGCCTTTTTCATCATGTACTCGCGGTTAGTTAAGTTTACTAACTCCAACTCAACACCAACAAGATCTGCATTTGTAGGTAACAAAAATAAATTCGGCGTATCTGTTTTAAGGATAACATCTTTTGGATGAACACTGTCAATAATGCATTCATATAACCCTGCTTTTACATTTGCCGGATCGATACCAACACCTGAAGTAGCATTCGATTGAGGATCTGCATCTACCAGTAATGTTTTATATTCTAAAACAGCTAAGCTGGCCGCTAAATTAATTGCACTTGTTGTTTTTCCAACACCACCTTTTTGATTTGCTATTGCTATTATTTTTCCCATCGTCTTTATGTATTACTGTACCGTTTGTTATTTTTTTAGTGTGCTGCCAATTTCCAGCAATGTTAATTTTTTTCCTGCCTGCATGAATTTTGAAACCGCTTGTTCCTTATCAATTACAATGTATCCAAAAGTATCATAATGCATTCCAATGATATCGTTACATTTAATAAAATCGCAAGCTATCATAGCATTATCAACTCCCATTGTAAAATTATCTCCAATAGGTAAAAAGGCAAAATTTATACTTCTGTAGTCACCAATCAGTTTCATATCATAGGTTAAGGCGGTATCGCCCGCATAGTAAAAATTTCCTTCGGTACTTTCTATCACAAAACCCATTGGGTTTCCGCCATAACTGCCATCAGGTAAACTACTACTGTGCTGTGCAACAACACATTTTACATTTCCAAAATCTAATTTTACTTTTCCTCCAATATTCATCGGACGAATATTTTCAACTCCTTTTTTTTCAAGCCAAACACTAATTTCCCAATTACAAATAACTTTAGCTCCGGTACGTTTTGCTATACTTTCTGCGTCTTCTATATGATCTTGGTGTCCGTGTGAAATAAGTATATAATCTGCCTTTACGGTATTTACGTCAATAGTATTTGCCAATTCATTTGGGCTAATGAATGGATCGAATAATAAATGTTTTCCATTTACTTCAACACCAAAACAAGAATGCCCATAATAAGTAATGTTCATAAAATCAAAACAATTGATTAAAATTGTTGTTTGTAAAATTAAACTAATTAGGCACTTTTAATAGTGTTAGTTTTTAACAAAAACTACAAAGAAAAGCACATTGTGTGTTAATAAATTTTTATGGAAGAAATAGTTGTTTTAAGCTGTACTAATCGCCCAAACAGTAATACTTTGAAGGTGAGCAAAGTATATGAAGATATTTTAAGATCTAAAGGTGTGAGTGTTAAAATTCTGGATTTTTGCACGCTTCCCCAAAATATTGCTTTTAGTGATGTTTTTGGCAATAGAAGTATAGATTTTGCTCAATTAATTGATAGTTTCATAAAAAACAACAAAAAATTTGTTTTTATTGTTCCGGAGTATAACGGCAGTTTTCCCGGTATTTTAAAATTGTTTTTAGATTGTGTGCCTCCAAGTGAGTGGGGGAATAAAGATGTTTGTTTGGTTGGCGTTTCAACCGGAAGAGCAGGTAATTTAAGAGGTTTAGATCATTTAACCGGAATTTTAAATTACTTAAAAGCGCATGTTTATCATAATAAATTGCCAATATCAGTAGTAGATAGAATTATGAATGAGCACGGCAAATTTATTTCGGATGACCAAATAAATGCCTGTGAAGCTCAAATGAAGGGGTTTTTAGAATATTAAACTTTTACAAGATATTTACTTAACCAGGTGTTTTTTAACTCTTGTTCCCAATTGTTAAACTCTTTTTGATCGCTAACAGAAGTGTTATAAACAATGGTGTTTTCGGATATTTTATTTTCAGCTAATAATTCTTTGATCTTTGATGAATGAACAATTTCTATTCCGGTGTTTGTTTTATAAGCAACCAATAAACGGTTTAATAATTCGATAGAGAATTGTTTTTCTGTTTCTTTTATAAAACGAGTGAGTTTGTCAATACTACAGCCACTTGCTTCGGTAACGTTTTCGTTAACTTTTACAACAATTATCTTATCGCCAATTATCTCAAAACTAGCGGTTAATTGTTGCTCATGGGCTGTCCAACCTAATACAAATTTATTACCCAATTCATTTAAAGAATTTAATTCTTCTTTTGAAAGTGTTTTGCTGATGATAAAGGTCCAAACTCTGTCCATGATCTAAAAAATTGGATGTATACCTGTGTAATTATGTGGTGTGATATTTTTTAATTCATTTTTAATGGCATCAGCAACGTTTAAACCGTTTATGAATTCAATTAAAGAATCCTGCGTAATATGTGTATTTGTTCTTGTAAGATCTTTTAAAGCTTCGTATGGTTTTGGATATCCGTCGCGTCTAAGTACCGTTTGAATGGCCTCGGCAACCACCGCCCAATTGTTTTCTAGATCATGCGCTAAAGCTTTCTCGTTTAAAATTAATTTATTTAAGCCTTTTAAAATGCTTGAATATGAAATAATAGAGTGGGCAACAGGAATACCAAGATTCCTTAATACTGTACTATCTGTTAGATCGCGTTGTAATCTTGATATGGGTAATTTTGCCGACATGTGTTCTAATATCGCATTGGCAATTCCTAAATTTCCTTCAGCGTTTTCAAAATCAATAGGGTTAACTTTATGAGGCATGGCCGATGAACCTATTTCTCCTGCTTTTAATTTTTGCTTAAAATATTCCATGCTAACGTATGTCCATACATCGCGACTAAAATCGATCAGTATGGTGTTAATTCGTTTTAAGGCATCGCAATAAGCGCCAATGTTATCATAATGCTCAATTTGAGTGGTAAATTGAGAACGACTTAATTCTAAAATATCGTTCACGAAATGATTCCCAAATTCAACCCAGTTTTTTGTTGGATAAGCAATTTGATGTGCATTAAAATTACCGGTTGCTCCACCAAATTTTGCAGAGAAAGGAACTCTTTTTAATTGATTCAATTGCATATTTAAACGCTCCACAAAAACGTAAAGTTCTTTACCCAATTTTGTTGGCGATGCAGGCTGTCCGTGTGTTTTAGCCAATAAAGAAATATCTTTCCACTCTTGACTTAACTCTGTTATTTTTTCGATAATACCGTTTAGTGCAGGAAGTAACTGTTTAGTTGTAGCATCTTTTAAGGACAAAGGAATACTGGTGTTATTAATATCTTGAGAGGTTAAACCAAAATGAACAAATTCAGTGTAGTGGCTTAAGCCAAGTTCTTCTAATTTTTCTTTAATAAAATATTCAACCGCTTTAACATCATGGTTGGTGGTTTTTTCTGTCTCTTTAATTTTTAAAGCATCCTCAACCGAAAAATTCAAATAAATATCTTTTAAGGCTATTTTTTTTGCAACATCTAGTTCCGGAAGTTGCGGCAGACCGAACTCAGAGAGGGTAATGAAATATTCAATTTCAACTAAAACTCGGTATTTTATTAAACCAAATTCAGAAAAATAAATATCTAAAGGCTCTGTGGTCTTTCTATAACGACCATCAATAGGGGATATTGCTGTTAAAGCTGATAATTCCATAAAATTTTATTAAAGGGCAAATTTACTACAAAAAGGCGTAATTTAAACCATCATTAACAGTAAAGATAAATTTTATATCTTTGCCACCATGTCTTTTAAGGATAAAACCGTTGCTTTTCACACATTAGGGTGTAAGTTGAATTTCTCAGAATCTTCAACTATTGCGCGATTATTTCAGGAAAAAGGATTTATAAAAAAAGATTTTTCGGAGGCTGCTGATGTTTATGTTATAAACACCTGTTCGGTTACAGAAAATGCCGATAAAGAATGTAAGTCTATTGTAAAAAATGCATTGGCTAAAAATCCGGAAGCCTTTGTGGCTGTGGTGGGTTGCTATGCGCAATTAAAACCGGATGAGATCTCAAAAATTGAAGGTGTTGATGTGGTTTTAGGGGCAACCGAAAAATTTAAATTATTAAATTATATTAATTTCTCAGGAAAAAGTACACATACGCAAATTCATAATTGCGAAATTTCTGAAGCTGATTTTTTTGTTGATTCATACAGTGTAGGCGATAGAACCCGTTCTTTCTTAAAAGTACAAGATGGCTGTGACTACAGTTGTACATTTTGCACGATACCTTTAGCAAGAGGAAAAAGCAGAAGCGATACCATTGAAAATGTGAAGGCAAACGTTATTAAAATTGCCGAAAGCGGGGTTAAAGAAATTGTTTTAACCGGCGTAAATATTGGTGATTTTGGTTACGGACAAAATATTGATGGCGACGAGAAAAAGCGAAAGGAATATAATTTTTTAGACCTTATTAAAGAGTTAGATAACAGCAATGGTATTGAACGATTCCGAATTTCGTCTATTGAGCCCAACTTACTTAAAGATGAAATTATTGAATTTGTTGCCAACTCAAAACGTTTTGTGCCGCATTTTCATATTCCATTGCAGAGCGGCAATAACTCGGTTTTAAAGCGCATGAAACGTCGTTACCAGCGTGAATTATATTCTGATAGGATTTCTAAAATAAAAAGTTTAATGCCGGATTGTTGCATAGGTGTTGATGTGATCGTAGGTTTTCCAGGCGAAACAGAGGAAGAATTTTTAGATACGTATAATTTTGTGAATGGTTTAGATGTGTCGTATTTACACGTGTTTACTTATAGCGAGCGCGATAATACGGAGGCTATATTAATGGAAAATCCTGTTCCAATTGTTGAGCGCAAACGTAGAAATAAAATGCTCCGTATTTTATCGGCAAAAAAATTGCGTGCTTTTTACGAAACACAAAAAGGCAAAGAGCTAAGCGTTATTTTTGAAAGCGAAAATAAAAATGGTTTTATGTTTGGTTTTACTCAAAACTACGTAAAAGTAAAATATCCTTTTGATAATGAGCTTTGCAATACCCCTATAACTATTACCGTTGGTGATTTTGATGAAGAGGGAAATATGAATTGTGTTTTAAGCGAAAATATTCTTATTTAAAAAATTAACGAATTTTATTGAGGCTTATAGTATTTTTTAGCTTCAGGCATAAAAGCTTTAAGGTCTCTTATTCTTGTTTCATCACTAGGGTGGGTGCTTAATAATTCAGGTGGTTTTTGTCCGCCACCGGCAGCCATTCTTTCCCAAAAACCAACTGCAACTTCCGGATCGTAACCGCCCATAGCGGCAAATATCAATCCCATTTTATCGGCTTCAGTTTCGTGACTTCTGCTGTATTTTAAAGTTCCTAATGTTGAAGCAATACCAAATGATTGATTAAATAATTGTTGTGTTGCCGCCGGTTTTTGCGACATTGCTAAAGATAAAACAGTTCCTCCGGTTTGCACTAAAATTCCTTGGCTCATACGTTGGTTACCATGACGGGCAACGGCATGTGCAATTTCGTGTCCCATAACTACCGCTAAGCCTGCTTCATCTTTAGTTACCGGTAATAGTCCTGTATACACAACTACTTTGCCACCAGGCATACACCAGGCATTAATGGTGTTTTCATCAACTACATTAAATGCCCAGTTAAAGCCATTTAATTGGTTAGAAAGGCCTTTATCAGCATAAAATTTTTCTACTGCTTTTTGAATTCTAACACCACAACGTTGTACCATTTGCACACGATCATCCGAAGCGGGTAATGGAGGGTGTTCTGCTAAAAATTTATCATACTCTGTAAAGCTCATGGCCATCATTTCACTCTCGGGCAAAAGGGTCAAAGAGCGTTTTCCGGTTACTGCATTTTTTGTACACGAAGTAAATAGGGCACAAGCAATAATAGACGATAAGACTATTTTTTTCATTTGTATAATTTAGTGTTTTTGTTGTTGTTTAGGTTTAGCCATGCGATCTTTATTTGTTTTCGTGCTTTTAGGAGCATGACTGTTTGATATAATTTAAATTATTGTATACTTTCTTTAGACGTAAAAAGGCAAAATTAGTTTTCGATCTTAGCGGATAATCCTCTTTCTAGTAAGGCTTCGCAAAGTGGTTTTAATTTTTTAAAGGTGCCATTTTTCACAACACATTTCCCTGCATAATGCACTAAATAAGTACATTGTTCTGCCTGAAGCGCATCGTGTTCGCAAACTTTTATTAATGATTCAGTTACAAATTCAAACGTGTTTACGTCATCATTATAAAGAATTAAAGCTTTAACGGCTTCTTCTTTTAAAACCACTTCAATAATTTCTTGTTCAAGAAGTTCGGGTGATTCAAATGGATCCATTTTATCTAAATTAGGACGTTAAATTACAAAAAAAAATCAAGTTTTTTTTCTAAATTATTTAGGTGTTTTATATTGAGTGAAGGCTATATTTCATCTATTGAAGTTTTGTGCTTTTTTTTTTGGTTTTATTAGATTTAAGGTCACATTATCTTAACTCAATGAAAAAACTATTATATTTTATCCCAAGCATTTTATTTTTCTCAAATACAAAAATCATAAATGCACAATGCTTAACAATGACATGCCCTCCGAGTGTTACTGTTAACGCTCCTGCAAATGCTTGCGCAACTGTTGTTGCCTACACTACGCCTACAGTAAACTGTGCAAATTGCACCTCTACCACACAAACGTTCAATTACACAGGAACGATGCAAAATTTCACCGTTCCTGCTGGTATTACATCTATAAATATTTTAGCAAGAGGTGCTAGAGGCGGTTGGCACTCCAGCTCCACATATAGTCCGGGTTTAGGTGCCGGAATGCGTGGCACTTTTGCTGTAACTCCAGGGACAGTATTAAAAGTTTTAGTAGGCGAATGCCCTTCTATAACGACAGGCAATGGTAATGGCGGCGGCGGTGGAAGTTTTGTTACTACATTAGCAAACGTTCCATTAATTATTGCAGGTGGTGGTGGTGGTAGCTGTGCTACAACATCTACTACCGCAAGGCATGGCAACACATCAACTATTGGTGGTAATGGTGGTGCAGGAGGAGGAATTGGTGGAGCTGCCGGAAATGGCGGTGGTGTGGGCGGTGCTGGTTTTCAATCGGGTGCGGGAGGTGGTTTATTAACTAACGGAGCAACTGGTTGGTCTGCTGGCTCTGGTGGCATTAGCTTTATTGGTGGTGGCGCTGGTGGTTTAGTTGCGGCATGGGCTTTTGCAAGAGGTGGTTATGGTGGTGGCGGACAAGGGTCGGCATATGTTGTTGGCGGCGGCGGTGGCGGTTATTCAGGTGGTGGTAGTGGAGGAAATGTTACTCCGGGTGGAGGCAATGGCGGAGGAGGTGGTTCATATAATATTGGTACTTGTCAATCAAATACAACCGGAATTAATGCAGGTCATGGACAAGTTGTTTTTTCATGGGGAACGAGTACAGTAATTCCTGTTCTTACAACCGGTTCTGTTAGCGGATCTAGTTTTCCAGTTGGAACAACGGTACAAACGTTTACAGCCGGTGATTCTTTTGGAAATACAACATCCTGTTCTTTTTCTGTTACGGTAAATGATATTGCAACCCCAACAATTACTTGCCCGGCAAATGTTACACAATGTACTCCAATTGTAAATGGAATTGCTCCTATATCAGTTTTGGATAATTGTCCAACGCCAGCAGTAACGTATTCCTTTTCGGGTGCAACAACAGGTACCGGTTTAAATAATGCTAGTGGTTCTAGTTTTAATGTTGGGAATACAACTGTAACCTATATCGCAACAGACCTTTCAGGAAATGTGGGATCATGCAGTTTTACTGTAACAACAGGCGTTTCATCCACCATTTCTGCAACAGCAACTAATTCAGTTATATGCTTAGGAGGCTCAACTACACTTAATGGTGTTGGAGCTGCAACTTATACATGGTCTGGCGGTATTACCAACGGTGTGCCTTTTTCGCCAACTGTTACAACTACTTATACTGTAACGGGTACAAGTGCGAGTGGTTGCACAACTACGGCAGTTAAAACAATTACAGTAAATCCTTTACCTGTTATTTTAACAAATAGTCCAACAGCATGTGTTGGTTCAAACATAAATTTAACAGCAAACGGTGGTACTGGTTATTCATGGAGCGGACCATTAGGCTATAATTCATTAACACAAAATCCAACGCTAACAAATGCTACAATTGGTATGGGAGGCCTTTATACAGTTACGGTGACGTCGGCATTAGGCTGTACGGCTTCCGCTAATGCAAGCGTAACAGTGGTTAACAATCCTACACCAGGTTTAGTAAGTAATTCTCCTGTTTGTGTTGGAGGAAATTTAACCTTTACGGCAAGTGGAGGGATTATTAATTTGACAGGCCCTAACGGTTTTGTAAGTGCCGCAAACAATCCAACAATTACAAATGTATCAGCATTGGCAAACGGCATTTATACTTTAATAGTTAGTGCCGGAACTTGCACTGCCATAACAACAACTTCTGTTACTATAAATCCTTTACCTTTACCGATTGCCAATAGTAACAGTCCTGTATGTCTAAATAAGCCAATAATTTTTTCAGGATCAGGTGCCATTACCTACACTTGGACCGGTCCGGGAAACTATTCATCAACAGTACAAAATGCAACTATAGCAGCAGCTTCGGCAACAAATGCAGGAACATATACACTAACGGTTACCAATGCTAACGGTTGTAAAAATTCAATAACAACCAATGTGGTAATAAATCCTTTACCTGTTATTTTAACAAATAGTCCAACAGCATGTGTTGGTTCAAATATAAATTTAACAGCAAACGGTGGTACTGGTTATTCATGGAGCGGACCATTAGGCTATAATTCATTAACACAAAATCCAACGCTAACAAATGCTACAATTGGCATGGGAGGCCTTTATACAGTTACGGTGACATCGGCTACAGGATGTACGGCAACAGCCAATTCTAGCGTTACAGTTGTCAATTTACCAATACCAATAATAGTTAGTAATACACCTTGTATTGGGTCAGCTTTAACCTTAGTAGGCAGCGGCGGTGTTACCTATTCATGGAGCGGCCCGAACGGTTTTTTAAGCGCTGCACAAAACCCAACAATTACAAATGTGACTGCTTTAGCAAATGGCATTTATACTTTAATAGTTAGTGCCGGAACTTGCACAGGAGCAACAACATCATCAGTAACAATTAAAGCGTTACCGGTTCCAACTGCAAATAGTAACAGTCCGGTTTGCTTAAACCAGCCAATAAATTTTATAGGCTCTGGAGGAACAACATATACATGGACAGGTCCGGGAGCTTATAATGCTTCTGCTCAAAACCCGACAATAGCAGTAGCTTCAGCAAGTAATGCAGGAACTTATACATTAACAGTAACTAACGCAAATGGTTGCACAAACAGTATAACCACCAATGTTTTACTAAATCCTTTACCGGTAATAGCAACATTAAGCAACCCAACTGTTTGTATAAACACTACTATAAATTTAGCCGCAAACGGTGGAGTTGGTTATGCATGGAGCGGACCGTTAGGATTTGTTTCTGCTATTCAAAATCCAACCATTGCTAATGCAACAGCTGCAATGTCTGGTGGGTATACAGTTATTGTAACAAGTGCTGCAGGTTGTACAAATTCTGCCGTATCAACCGTTACAGTTCTTCCAATACCAACACCTGTAATTGTTAGTAACACCCCATGCGTTGGTTCAACTTTAAATTTAACAGGGAGTGGTGGAGTCACTTATTCTTGGAGTGGACCAAATGGATTTAACAGTGCATTACAAAACCCAACAATTGTCAATGCGACTCTTCCTGCAAACGGTAATTACACGCTCGTTGCAACCGTAGGAAGTTGTACAGTAATAACTACCTCTTTGGTAACGATAAACGCCCTGCCAATACCATTAGCAACCAATAATGGTCCGGCATGCGAAACAAAAAGTATACAATTAACCGGAACAGGCACCGGAACATTCTTATGGACAGGCCCAAATGGTTTTAACAGTGCACTTCAAAATCCTATTTTAGGAGCTCTTACTAATTTAAACGGTGGTGTTTATACCGTATCTATAGTTGATGCTAATAGCTGTGTTGGTTCTGCTACAACAGCGGTTGTGGTAAATGCCAACCCTGTTGCAAATACCACCAATGCAAATGTTTGTTTCGGATCACCGGCAACTTTAACCGTTTCGGGTGGAGGTAACTATTTATGGAGTGGTCCAAATGGTTTTACCTCAACTTTAGCAAACCCACAAATACCGGTAGTAAATGCATCAACCAGTGGTAATTATACAATTTTAGTTACATCGGCTAACGGTTGTACAAATACTAACGTGGCTAATGTTTCTTTTAATCCGATACCAACAGCAAGTATATCAGGAACCACAAGAGCTTGTGTTAATTCTACTATTGCTTTACAAGGTTCGGGTGGATTTATTTATAGTTGGAGTGGGCCATCTAACTTTGTTTCTGCAAGTCAGAATTTAACCCTTACAGCATCGAATGTAAACATGAGTGGAACTTATACATTAAGTGTTTTAAACCAAGCAGGCTGTGCAAATTATGCAACCATTAATGTTATAATTGATCCTTTACCAAACGGTACATTAGTTAGCGATGGTAACAACAGCTGTGTACCATTTTGTTCTAATTTTTCATTATCGCCGGTTGCGGGTAATTCACCAATAGTTAGTAATGTATGGCAATTAAATAACCAAACATTTACCAGCCCATCTTTAAACTATTGTTTTAGAACTGCGGGAAGTTATGTTGTAAATGGAAGTTTTGTAGATGTAAACGGTTGCTCAAATTCTGCTACATTTGCAATAAATGCATATCCTGCGCCTGTAGCAGATTTTGTATATTCACCATTAAAACCGGTTGAAAATCTTGATAATGTGCTTTTTTCAAATTCTTCAACAAGTACAGATATTACAGGGTGGAACTGGTATTTTGTGAACAATAATGGTTACACAAGTACGCAAACAAATCCATCCTATATGTTTGAACAATCAGGAAACTATCCAATTGCTTTAGTCGTGCATAATAAGTATGGCTGTTCAGATACGATCGTAAAAATGATCACAGTTGTAGAAGAACAAAACTTGTATGTACCAAATTCATTTACGCCAAACGGAGATGGTATAAATGATATCTTCTTAGCAAAAGGAAAAGGTTTAACAAAATATAATTTAATGATCTTTGATCGTTGGGGACAAAAATTATTTGAAACGAGTGAGTTCACGACAGGGTGGGATGGCGAGTTTAAAGGCCAAGAATGTAAACAAGATACCTACGTTTGGAAAATAACAGCCTCGTTCCCGCAAGGAATAGTGAAAGAGTATACAGGACATGTTACTTTGAATAGATAAGACTTAAATTGAAAATTCACTATTTAAAAAGAGAGCTGAAATGCTCTCTTTTTTTATTTGTAATTCTGACACCCTCTTTGTGTACTATCAAAAAATTAGGTAGAGCAAAGAATTATATAAAACAAAAAACCCCAACATTTCTGCTAGGGTTCTTATTTAAAATTTATCATTTGTAATTTAAAATTACTTAGGCTTTATCTTCTTTTTTACCTTTTTTGCCTTTTGGTTTGTGAGTAGAAACAATTACTTCATCTTTTTCTTTATTGTAATCTACTTCTATTTCATCCCCTTCGGCAAGGTTATTTTTAATGATCTCTTCAGCCATAGGGTCTTCTAAATATTTCTGAATAGCACGTTTTAAAGGTCTAGCACCGTAATTAGCATCATACCCTTTTTCAACGATATAGTCTTTTGCAGCATCAGTTATTTTGATAGTATATCCTAAACCATTTACTCTTCCAAATAAATGAGCTAATTCAATATCAATGATCTTGTGAATGTCTTCTTTATTTAAAGAATTAAACATTACCACATCATCAATACGATTTAAGAATTCAGGTGCAAAAGCTTTCTTTAATGCGTTTTGAATAATGCCTTGAGACGCTTCATCTTCACCTTCTTTTCTGGTTTGTGTTCCAAATCCAACACCGGTACCAAAATCTTTTAATTGACGTGCACCAATATTAGAGGTCATGATGATGATCGTATTTTTAAAATCGATCTTTCTTCCTAAACTATCGGTTAATTGTCCATCATCTAATACTTGTAATAACATATTAAATACGTCAGGATGTGCTTTTTCGATCTCATCTAATAACACAACAGCGTAGGGGTGACGACGAACTTTTTCTGTTAACTGTCCACCTTCTTCATAACCAACATATCCCGGAGGAGCGCCAATTAAACGCGTTACAGCAAATTTCTCCATGTATTCACTCATGTCGATACGAATTAACGCATCATCATTATCAAATAAATGTCTTGCTAAAATTTTTGCTAATTGCGTTTTACCTACACCGGTTGGTCCTAAGAAAATAAATGATCCAATTGGTTTGTTAGGGTCTTTTAAACCTGCACGGTTACGTTGAATTGCTTTTACAACTTTAGCAACGGCTTTATCTTGACCAATAACTTTACCTGTAATTAATTCATTCATTTTAACCAATTTGTCGCTTTCGTTTTGGTTAACACGTTGAACAGGCACACCACTCATCATACTCACAACATCAGCCACATTATCTTCGGTAACTAAAATTCTGTTCAGTTTGGTTTCTTCTTCCCAAGCTTTTTTAGCAACTTCTAATTCTGTTTGTAATTGTTTTTCGGTATCACGTAGTCTTGCAGCCTCTTCGTATTTTTGAGAGCGAACAACTTGATTTTTTAATTCTTTAATGTCTTCGATCTTTTTCTCGATCTCTAAAATATTTTCAGGAACATTAATGTTGGTGATATGTACGCGACTTCCTGCCTCATCTAAAGCATCAATCGCTTTATCCGGTAAATGTCTGTCAGTAATGTATCTTGCCGTTAAATTTACACAAGCTTTAATAGCTTCATCTGTGTAAGTTACATTATGATGTTCTTCGTATTTAGATTTAATGTTATTTAAGATCTGTAAAGTTTCATCCGGAGTAGCAGGCTCAATTAATACCTTTTGAAAACGACGCTCTAAAGCGCCATCTTTTTCGATATATTGACGGTACTCATCTAATGTTGTAGCACCAATACATTGTATCTCTCCACGTGCTAAAGCAGGTTTAAACATGTTGCTTGCATCTAAGCTTCCGCTTGCACCACCTGCACCAATTATTGTATGGATCTCATCAATAAATAAAATAACATCAGGTG
>JBEIEI010000009.1:0-28128 GCA_040382975.1 Flavobacteriales bacterium | reverse complement strand
TAAATAATTATTTGGCGTCTTTTTTTGGAATGATCATGGCTGTAAATCGACTAATACAGCACAACTGATGTTGCTCATCCATTATTTTAATTTCCCAAATGTGTAATTTGCCTTTTACTTTTATTGGCGAACAAATTGCGGTTACAAAGCCTTCAGTTACCGATGCTAAGTGATTGGCATTAATTTCGATACCTACCCCAATAAAAAGATCGCGATTTATGCAACACCAGCTGGCAACGCTGCCAATGGTTTCGGCTAAAGCTACAGAGGCACCACCGTGTAATAAACCAAATGGTTGTTTAGTTTTATTATTAACAGGCATGGTTGCTTTTAAATAGTCTGCCCCTACTTCGGTAAAGTTTATTTCAAAAAACTCCCCTAAAGTGCCTTTATTAAGGTCATTTAACAATTCTGTAGTTATTTCTCCGTTCCAAATGGTCATTCTAAACTTTATTAGGATTAAAACGTTTAAATTTAAACAATCAAATGAAATCGACCTTAATTAATTTACTTACAACACCATTTTTTCTTTTTCCTGCCTTATATAAGGGGCAGCCGACGAGTAGTACTCACCAATTTAAAGCAAATACTATTGAAGGAAAGACGATCGATTTTAGTGAGTTTAAAGGCAAAAAAATAATAATTGTAAATACTGCAAGCAAATGTGGGCTAACTCCACAATTTAAACAATTACAAGAGGTTTATGAAAAGTACAAAGATAAAAATCTCGTTATCATAGGCTTTCCTACAAACGATTTTGCGCGCCAGGATCCTGGAACCAACACCGAAATACACTCGTTTTGTGAACGCAATTATGGTGTTACTTTTTTAATGATGGAAAAGATCTCTGTAAAAGGGGATAAAATTCATCCCATTTACAAATGGTTAACGAATAGATCAGAAAACGGCGTAATGAGTTCAACCGTAAAATGGAATTTTCAAAAATATTTAATTAATGAAAATGGATTTTTAGAAGAAGTTGTTTCTCCTTGGAAAAAACCAAATTGTAGAAAGATCATTAATTGGATAGAGAAAAAATAGAACTCGGCAAAGAACACGAAAAAGACGGATCGGTATTTTATTGTTTACTAGACTTAAAAACTTTAAGAATAGGTTAATCCGTAAATAAAATCTCTTCGTGGTTGATTGTTATACCTGAAATGTTTTTGAATCTAAAAGTAATTTACCATTAACTTCCACTGTTTCGGTAGTGGATTTAATTTGCAGTTTTTTTATCTCCATCTTTTTTTGAGAGAAAGCAGTACAAACTAATAAATTTATGATCAAAATAAAGAATAGTTTTCTCATGAAAATCACTTTTTTTCTAATTCCTTAATAGCCATATCGCAATTAACGAATTCAATTTTATTAGACTTTAAATACTCTACAAGCCACATGTACCAATTTAACCAGGTATTAAATGAGTGTGAAAAATAACGATCATGAAAATCAATACCCAAATACAATAAATTTTCTTGATGTGCTTTATCTATAATTTTAATTGTATTTTCTTTGGCTTGTTGTAAATTTAACGACTGCCATTTTTTCCCGTTTTCCAAAACCCATCCATCCATTATTTGAAAAGGAAACTCCCACATATTACCAATTTTATATGGGTTTTTAAAAGCATATTCGGTGCTGTCAAATCTATATCCTGCCTTATCTAAAATAGCATATGTTTCATCTGAGTGTCTTACATAATGCATTCTAACACCAAAATTATCTTGTTTTGATAATGATCTAAATAGATCATATTCATTTTTTATCAATTCCTGGTCCTTAAATTCGATGCCGTGAATATTCACTTCACAATTTCTTCTTTGCATTTGCTCGATCCATAAAAGAGCAGCATTATTAGTGTAATTAAGTCCGATACCTTTGTTAACAGCTATAAAAAAAGAAGAGGGAACCTTATTAATGTTATTAAATGTTATAAGTTCATCAATGTTTTGCCATTTATTTTTAAAAAAATCCGTCCAACGCATTGTGTACTCTCTAAAAGAAATTTTACCTGCAAGCAACTCAATATGCATACGCACGATAAACTTCGGGATAATGGCATCCTTAAAGGTATGTTCAAAAATAGTTAAATGATCTATATCGTGAGATATAATAGCTTTCATAAACTTTTAATTCTTTATTCCTTTTAATTTATTTACTATTTGCGGAAGTCTGTTAATTTTTAAAAAACTATAATAAAAGGGGCTGCCGCCTAAACCCTTATAAAAACCAGCTAAACTTTCGCTCATCGAACCACCACCAAAATCAAAAAGATCAACTTTGCCTTCAAAATGTTTTATTGCAGCATCAATTAATAAATGCATACTACCTGAGTTATCCTTTTTATCAAAATTTGTTCCTTTCAAATATAAAGCATGTTTTGCATTAAATACAAAATGCGCCAATGCTTTTATGTCGCCATTATTATCTATCGCTTTTAGGGTTAAAAGGTGGTCGTTTTTTAAACTATTCGACAATAATGTATTAAATGTTCTTACAACAGATCGAGAGAGGTTTAGATCGTTCTCTAAAAAAGGGTCGATACACTTTTTTGAAAGTGATAAACTTTCTTTAACATCAACGCGCTTAATATTAAAGCCATCGTCATGCGCCTTTTTAATATTACGCTTGGTATTTTGATTGTATTTGTATTCTTGCGAATAATCAATTACAAAAGTATTTTTAGGGCTAATATCATTAGTTTTAATTTTATTTGAAGCGTTTAGTTCTATTTCTATTAGCTTATAATTTTTTGTAATGTGATCATAAAACAAAGTTTCAATTTCATCGCTTACTTTTCCAAAAACACCTAACTGCGAAGTGAAAGAGGGTTGCGGCAAATATTTAAAGCCTAATTTTGTTTTATGTGTAAGCGGAAAAACACTTTCATAGTCGCCAATTACCAAAGCATCCCATTTTGGAGCAGTTGCATTTAAATAAAACGCCTGAGCAAATACTAAAGGAAACTCTGAAGATAAAATGGTTTTATCCCATTTATTAAAATCGATGTCCTTATGTGCTATTTGTTTAATTATGCTCATTAAAAAATTTCGCGCTTTTTATATTTTAAAAGGATCTCTAATGGCAAGGAGGCTTTGTTAACCGTGTAATAAGGAACTAACTCGGGACCAAAACCCCTGAAGAATTTTTCCACTCCCTTTAACATCGAACCCTCAAAATCAAAAGTTTTACATCCTACTTCTTTTGCTTTTTCGATACTTTTTTGAATTAACAAATTATTTATTCCCTGAATGCCGGAATTTTTATTTACGCCACCCAACAAGTAATAACAGTTGTTTTTATCATACACACAAAATACTGCCCCTAAAAATACTTCGTCTTTTTTTGCAATCATACTAAAAGAATTTGATGAATCGGCAAAATTCAGGAATATGTTCTTTAATTCTTCTTCATAAACATTTGCACCTGCTGTTTTTAAGGAGGTTTTAAAGAATTTAAGGAGTTCTTCATTCTTTAAAGAATTTTCTAATACAACAACTTCTTCTTTAATTGCTTTATTAATTACATTTCTATGTTTGCTGTCAAAATTGCTTTTTATGTCTTCTATAGAATTGCTTAGGTTAATGCGGTAGGTATAGTTTGGTATTACTTTATACTTATCCCAAATAAAAGGTTGAAAATCGATGATATCAGATGGGAAAGCGAGAATGGTCAATGAACTTTTTTGCTTTGTAAAATAAAGACAAATATCATTCATCACTTCTTTAGAAAAATTACTGATAGATGATCGGTTCTTACTTTCAGATACAAAAAACAAACCGCAATGTGGTGTGTATGGAGGCAATTTCACAAAATTAAACCCATACTTTTTAGTTTTTAAAAAATAAAAACCGCCTATTAACTGATGTTCATCTTTATAAATACCTATTAGTTGTAATTTTTGGCCATAAACAGCCAGCCATTTTTTGCTGCCAAACACACCAATAACCGGCTCCGCCTTTTCAGCAAACAAATCAATTGTATTTATACGTTTTAAGATCACGCTTTATTTTTTTTAATTACAAAAACCCCAAAACCAACACATTCATTTCTATTTAGAAATTGACTAAAAATAACATTCATTTTATTATCAATAATAATTTTATCAAATGCCTTTAGATAATCAATTCCCCTTCCATCAATAACATTTTCCATCTGAAAAAATTCTTTCCTCGCATTTATCCATTTTGGATCCAAATCCTTTACAGAATTACCGTAAAGACTTGCATATTTTTTTAAGTTAGAATATATCGTAACAAAAATAACGGCTTCATCGGCAATGTATTTTAAAGTGTGATTAAAAACACCAAAAGACTCATAACTACCATCATCAAAAGTTGATGCACTATTCGGATCTATAACAATGAAATTATAATCTTTTCTTAAAACTTCGCCTTCTTTAATTGCCTTAATACTATTTCCGCATACTACCGTGGCTTTAGGAATATTTTTTTTTGCCTCTGCAGCATAATAAGGATTTAGTTCCCACATTTCAATATATTCTGCAAGATCCTGATAATCCATAGTTGTGCTAGTTCCAATAAAGCCAAATAATTCTAATGCTATTAGTTTTTGGGGTAACATTTGATTTGTTTCCAATGTCTTTAACATTAACTGCATGGCCGTAAAAGTTCTGTTTCGCGAAAGTTTTAAAGATAAATATCTACTTAACTTTTGTTTTTTAACATATAAAAATGATCTGATATGCATTATTAAGATCTATTAATTAATTTTTCATACTCTCCTATCATCTTTTTAAGATTATCATCCCAATTATAATTTTCAATAACATGCTTTCTGCCATTTACAGCTATTTCATCATAAAGTGCTTTATTATTTATTAAACGTTCAATTGCTTTTATGGTGTCATCAATATCTCCAATATTAACTTTAAGTCCAACAGTATCATCTTTAACTACCTCTTTTAACCCCCCAACATTTGTAACAATTACAGGTTTTCCGCAAGCCATGGCTTCCACTACCGAAACACCAAAGCTTTCGTACTCACTAATATTAACCAAAATATCGATCATATTATAATAATTACTTATTTCATTAAATGGTATTCGCCCGGTAAATTTTACTTTTTCCTTTATGCCTAACTGTGTGCACAAATCAATTAATGAATTCTTCTCGTTGCCATCGCCAATGATCAATAATTTTAAATTACTATACTTTGGCAAAAGCTGCGCAAAGGATTTGATTAAAATATCAATATTATAAAGACTTTCCAACGGTTTTATACTTCCTAAAATAAAATCATCAGCTCCAAATAAGGATTCAACTTTTTTTGGTTTAAACTCGTTTATATTGATACCAAATGGAATAACAGACACCGGAACTTTTATTACCTGATTGATATAATCTTTTATAGTGTAAGATGTTGCGCAAAGAAGATCGGCTTTTTTAAAATTAAATTTTAAAATAGATTTAGCAACAAAATTTTTATTCGGAAACTTCATAACATCTGTTCCCCAACTTGAAATAACAAAGGGATGGAAATTTGTCAAAGCACCAACTAAACCATAACTGGTGGCATAATGAGCATGTAAAATATCAGGTTGATAATGTTTAATGATCTTTTTTAAAATAGAAACGTATTTTATATATGCTAATTTAGTTAAAGTACTTTCGGCATTGATAGGTTTTTCGGGTTCAAAAAAAACAGTAATATTCTCATGCACATACCAATCATACGAAGCTTTATTAAAACTAAACAAACCAACCTTTATGCCACTATCTGCAAGACCTAAAGCCCACTTTTCGGTATGTTCGCTATATGTATCAGATAATAATAAAACTTTCATTTACGTGGAAATAAAAAATGTTTAAGTAAACGTAAATAAGAAAACCAGGTTAAAAAATGAAACCATTTTCGTCCATAATTTTCACTTATTACTAATTGTTCTTTAATAAAGACAGTTGTAATACTGCCCGATTTAGAGGTTTTATAAAATCTAAAATTAGACACAACAAAATCACAACAAAATATATTTGCGTTGTTCTTAAAACATCTTAAAATATATTCATAATCAAAACAACATTGATAAGGTTTTAATTCTCCTATCTTATCTGTAAACTCTTTTTTAAAGAAAGAGCCAGGTTGGAATATTGCAGGGGTGTGCGAATAAAGAGTTTTAAAATCTAAAGCATATGAATTATAAACGTTAGTTGTATTACCTTTCTCATCTATATAATTTACGCCTCCGTATATGTAATCTATTTTATTATTTTGTTTCAAAATCTCTGTAAGTTTAAAAAAACCATCGGTATTCAAAAGATCATCTGTATTTAGCCAAGTCCAGTAATCACCTGTAACTTTTTTTATACCCTTATTGATGGCGTCGTATTGACCATTATCTTTTTTGATCTCAACAAAATCAAGACATTCTCGATACTTATTAATTTCTTGCTGAACTGCAGAATTAGATTCAGAATCAAAAAGTAAAATTTCAACGTCAACGCCTTTATCTTTGGCCTTTTGTTTAATTTCTACCAAATTTCTCAATGTTTTGTCAATAAACAGTTCCTGATTAAAAGATGGTACGATAATCGAAAACTTCATATTTATTAAGAGACTAAGTATTAAAATTATCGTAAATTTAACATTTTAGATTCAATTAGTACAGCATAAATTCAAAAAGTGGAAAGGTTAAAAATAGCTTATTTATCCTCTGAAAATCCTAATAATAAAAAGGTTTGGAGCGGCACCCACTATTCTATTTACAAAAGCCTTAGCAACGTTGGAGAAGTTACAATTTTAGGTCCTTATCAGCCACAATTCAGACTTTTTTGGGCTAAATTAATTAATCAGGTTTATTTAAAATTTTTCAATAAAAGGTTTAGTTATCGCCATAGTAAGTTTATTAGCAAGGGTTACGCCAATTATTTTAACGCTAAACTAAAAGGTCAAAACTTTGATTATATAGTTGCTCCTGCTGCATCTTGCGAATTAGCCTATTTAGAAACGAATATTCCAATAATTTATATTTCAGATGGAACCTTTGCAGGTTGTTTAAATTATCATGACAGTCTTCAAAATCTCACAAAAAACTCAATAGAGGAAGGAAATTTTATTGAACAACAAGCAATAAATAAAAGTAAATATTGTATTGTTTCTTCAGAATGGGCTAAAAAATCTATGATTAACGATTACCGCGCTAATCCAGATAAAGTTAAAATAATCCCATTTGGTGCAAACTTTGATCTATTACCATCAAATAAAGAAATAGACTATTCAATACCAATACAATGGAAGATTTTATTTGTTGGCGTGTATTGGAAGAATAAAGGTGGTGAAATTGCTTACAATGCTTTTAAAATATTGTTAGAACAAGGTTATAATGTTAGCCTAACGGTTTTAGGTTGCATTCCGCCTAATGAATTTAATCATCCCAATATAAAAGTTATTCCTTTTATTGATAAGAACAATGCACAAGGACAAGAAGAGTTAAATCAGATATACAAACAACATCATTTTTTAATATTGCCAACTCGTTTTGATTGTACACCAATAGTAATAAACGAAGCTAGCGCCTTTGGAATACCATCAATTATAGCCAATACTGGTGGCGTGGCGGGACACTTAAAAGAAAATAAAAATGGTTTTTTAATTAATTATGATGATAAAGGAAAGGATTACGCAACAGCAATCGAGAACTTAATAAATCATCCTCAAGAATATTTAAACCTAAGAAAAGAAACCCGCAAATTATACGATGATTTGTTAAATTGGAATACCTGGACAATAGAGTTTAAAAAAATATTTAGCTGAACGTTCTGCATTAACTAAATGCAGTTTATTGATAGATAAATTGTCATTTAAAAATTTGTATTCTAATCCTTCAAATTTCTTATTGCATAAACATTTATTACCAAAAGCATTTTTCTCATGTATAATTTTTCATGATAAAATACCTCTTTTTGGGTATTGTTTAGATTTATTCTAAATACTAATTTTGAGGCATAAATTTAAAAGCCCTCATAATACTGTTTTAACTTTCATGAAAAAATTACACATACTTTTCTTCTTCATAAGTCTATCCGCGTTTATCTCAGCAAATGGTCAGCAACCTGACACTATCAAAGCATTAAACCTAAATGAAGTTATAATTATCGAACACCAAGCTTTAGGAGGAATAGAGCGTATGCCCGAAATGAAAGATAATATTATTTATGCTGGAAAAAAAACAGAGGTAATTCAAATAGATAAAATAAATGCAGATCTAAGCACAAACAATACACGTCAGGTATTTGCAAAAGTTCCTGGAATGAGTATTTGGGAAAATGATGGTTCGGGTATTCAGGCAGGAGTTGCAGCAAGAGGACTGAGCCCAAACCGCTCTTGGGAATTTAATGTTAGACAAAACGGATACGATATTAGCTCAGAAGTTTTTGGATACCCCGAAACTTATTACACTCCTCCAATGGAAGCCCTTGAAAAAATTGAAGTAATACGTGGAGCTGCATCTCTACAATACGGTCCGCAATTTGGTGGATTGCTTAATTATCAGATAAAAAAAGGAAATCCAAACAAACCAATATCATTTGAAACTCAACAAACTGTGGGAAGCTATGGTTTGTTTAATACCTATAATGCCATTGGAGGTAAGTATAAAAAGTTTTCTTATTATGGATTCTTCCATAATAGAAACGCTGAAGGATGGAGAAATAATAGCCGCTACAATATTTATAGCGGATATTTTTCGGCTAGCTATAACCTTACAAAAAATATTACAATTTCAGGTGAGTATACAAATATGAATTACAAAAGCCAGCAACCTGGAGGCCTCACCGATGCATTTTATGCAGACAATCACAAACAATCTTTAAGAGAAAGAAATTGGTTTAGTGCCCCTTTTAACGTAGCCTCATTTACTTTTAAATATGACATTACTAAATCAATCAATTTACAAATTAAGTCATTTGCTACTGTTGCAGAACGAAATAGTGTTGGATTTACAAAATCCATTACAGTTAAAGACAGCATAAATCCAACTACACTGCAATACAGTGATAGACAGGTAGACAGGGATTATTACAAAAATTACGGCACAGAGATTAGACTATCTGCAAAATATAAACTCTTTAATAAAGAAAATATAATAGCTGGAGGACTGAGAGCCTATAGCGGAAGCACAAAAAGAAACCAACTCGGGATAGGAACAACTGGAACAGATTTTAATTTAAACCTAACGAATCCTCAATATGGTCGTTCGTTAGAATTTGAAACCATTAATTATGCAGCATTTGTAGAAAATATTTTTAAAATTGGCAACCGTCTTAAAGTTGTGCCTGGTGTGCGCTTTGAGTATATTGAAAATGCAAGTAAAGGATATATCAATACTACACAAAGTGGTGAAATAACTTCAAATAACAGAATTCGTAAACTTTTACTTTACGGAATTGGAAGTGAATTTAAAGTAACAGAAAAAACAAATGTTTATAGTAATTATTCCTTAGCTTACCGTCCGGTTACTTTTTCAGAACTAACCCCTTCGGCAACGACTGAAATTATTGACCAAAACCTAATAGATGCCAATGGATTTAATTTTGATTTTGGTTATAGAGGTTCTATAAAAAAGTTTTTGAATTTTGATGTTGGGGTGTTTTATTTGCATTATGATAACCGTATTGGTACAATTACTCAAAATGGTGCGCCTTTTAAAACAAACATTGGAACATCTGTTAGTAAAGGAATAGAATCGTATATGGAAATTGATATTGTAAAAATTTTCACTGAAAAATCAAAACTTGGTACTTTAAGCGTATACGCATCTAATTCCCTTATTGAAGCAAAATATATAACTTGGAATAATCCCTCAATAGCAAGTGATCCAACAAAATCAATTGAAGGCAAACGAGTAGAAAATGCGCCACAATATATTCACCGATTTGGGGCCACATATTATTTAAAAGGGTTTTCGGCAACATTTCAATTAAGCAGTGTTGGTGATGTGTTTACAGATGCAGCAAATACAGAAATGCCAAATACAACAGCTACTATTGGAAAAATTAGTGGTTATCAATTAATGGACGCATCTTTTTCGTATAAATTCATGGAGCTTTATAATGTAAAAGCTGGCGTAAATAATATTGCAGACGAAAAATACACAACTCGAAGAGCGGGTGGTTACCCAGGACCAGGCATAATGCCCGGAAATGCAAGAACTATTTTTGTAAGTGTTGGAGCAACATTTTAAAACTTCTTTACAAAAAATATAAAAGAAACGTTTTTACTTAGTCCTAAATCTGCGAAGCAAACATTTTGTAAGAAGTTTACTTTTTTGATCTAAAGAAACTTTTATTCCTTTTAACAATATCGACTTCGAATAAATACTATAAGCTGCAAGTCCAACATTACTGTTACCACAACTGTCTGACCAGAATTTATGGAGAAAAAGGTTAAATAAATTTAGATTAAAAGTTTTGTGAACTAAGTTTTCTGCTTTTAATTTTAATAAACAATCTTCTACCTTATACAATTCCTCTGCACTTGTAATAAATAAATTATTGCCAATTAAATTTAAGGTATTAAACTGCTCTGGAGATAAAGAGAAATTAAGCTTTTTACAAAAATCTAGCCTAATTTGTTTACTTATCTGCAATTGAACTTCGTTATGCTTAACACTTATCTGTGTGTTGTGGGAGCGATACTTTAACAAGGCTTTATCTACATTTAAAAAATCTCCAAACAAAAAAAGATCGGTCCACAATTTATAATCCTCTGCATGTTTATAATCCCAATTATAAAAAATATCTTTTTCTGTAAAAACATTTTTCATCATAACAGTAGGGTGACAAAAGCAGGGTGCAAAAAATAAAACAGCCTTATTATAATCACTGTCATTATTGCTTTTTATATAAGAAAGTTTACTGCCCGACAATAAATAATAATCGCTTCCAACCACTATAGCATTTGGATTATCTTTAAATTTTTGAACCTGTAATTCTAAGCGGTTATCAAGGGCAATATCATCGGCATCCATTCTTGCAATATACTGACCTTTGGCTATTTTTAATCCACTATTCAATGAATCAATAAGTCCTAGGTTCCTTTCATTATTTATATAAACAATTCGTTCATCTTTAAACAACTTAATTATATTTTCAGAAGCGTCAGTCGAACCATCATTAATTATAATGAATTCAAAGTCGGTAAAAGTTTGCTTAAGAATGCTTTCAATAGCTTCGGGCAAATAATTGCCGCCATTAAAAACAGACATCACCACTGATACTGTAGGAATATGAGTATTTAAATTTTTATCCAGTTAGATGGAATTAGATCGTTAGTATTAATTGTTTTATCGGCAAACCAATTTTTTGGTGCAACAACAACTTTATCTTGATATTGATTTAACCATGCCGCCCACCAACTAAAACTGCTATTTGCAATAATATTGTGTTTGCAATGGCTCATTAAAATTAGTTCTTCGTGAGTAGAAATTCCCAGTAGTTTACCCTCAACAAATTCTTTAGGGTTAATAAAATCAAAATTAGTTTTACACCATTCAATATCATCACTAAAAATAAAAAAGCTTGGGTTTGCAACTTTACTTTTAATTATTTCTATTGCTTGTTTGTAATGATCAATTTCAAGATAGCCATGAAAATGGTTGGCAGATCTTAAACTAACAAAATCGCCACGTCTTATATGAATAGAAACAGAATTACTTGAAGTGAGACTGACATCAATGGCTTTGGCATGTTCACTTAAAGGCTCAATTAATGAAATAGAAGCAATTAATTTATCTTTTAAAGAATTAAAATACTTTTCGCTTTGCCAATAACCATTTAAATAAGTTGTTGCAGGAAGTTTAAAAAAATTAGTATGAAAATTAAACTGATGCTCATTAAAGATCATTTTATTAAATAAGCTCGGAGTCAGTTTTTTTAATTTTGTTATTAGTTTATTCTCATTAAAATTATCTAAAATAGCTTTATCAGCAATTTTGGCATTTATTTTAAAGTTGTCTAATTCAAATTTTCGTTTTGTATAAGCACCCTTCGAATCTTGGTTTAAATGACTGATATCTAAATACAATTCGTTTTTGTGATAATTGGCCAAAGCCAAGCCTGCAGCGTATTGAAACAACTGATTTCCCAAACCTCCTATTAATTTAACCACGATCATTAAAAGCGCTCGATCTTAAAGATACGTTTATTATATCTACTAGTTAATATTCTCTTATTTAGCTTCTTTATAAATGTGTTCTTTGCAATATCAACAAAGGCCTCTTTTAAAAAACTTTCAATAGTTTGTGGTATTATAAATAAAGCTTTTAACTCATCATAAGATCTAATGTTAAATTGAATAAACAATTCCTGAAAAAACAAGCGAGATTTTTTTGTGTTTAAATTCTCTGAGAAAAAGAAAGCAAACAAATTTAAATTTTCTCGTATAACAAGGTCTTTATCATTAGCAACACCTTGTGTTATTTGTTCTTCACCTCCATCAACAATGGTTACAAGCGCTTCTTTAATACAAACAAAATTCTTGTGTTTGAGTAAATAATTAATGTAAAATTCTACATCAACTAACCATTTGTAATCCTTATTAAAAAAAATAGTTTTATCGTTCTTAAATATGGTCGCACTTGGCGCACCAATTACATTTCTAAAAAAAAGAAACTCAGGTTGAGTTTGTAAACGTTTTAATTGAGTCTTGGATTGTTTGTGTAGATAATGCTCATTAACTTTTTTAAAGAAAATATCAGAATATGAAAAAGCAAAATCTGCATGTGGTGCAGAAGTTAATGCGGTAACAAATTTTTGCAGACTATCCTTTGTACAAAAATGATCGTCGTGGTGTAAAATTTTAATAAAATCCCCTTTTGCTTGCTTTATTGCATTATTCCAGTTGTCGGGACTACCTAAAGGTTTTTCATTTTTAAAATAACGAATAGAGTCTGCTTTAAATTGCTGTACCAGTTGTTTTACCGAATCATCCGGAGTATCATCGCTAACTATTATTTCATAATTTGTGTACGATTGCATTAACACCGATTCAATTGCTGTTTTAAGCAACTGAGGCTGTTTGTATGCCGGTATACAAATTGAAACAAGTTGAGTCATTACTTTTTTTCTGCTTTAATTAAACCTCTTCTAAAATAGGGCGCCTCAAAATTAGGGTCAAAATAGAATAACATATAACCGTGCGAATTGCTTAATGAATAATTTTTACTAAGTAAATAGGCTGTAAAATCTCTGTTATCATTGGTCTTGTGATACGTACAAATTGCCAGCTTCTTAACTTTATTTGAAACTGTTTTATCAGCGCCATTTAAAAGATCCTTCTCTGCTCCATCCACGTCTATTTTTAAAAGATCTATCTTTTCAATAGCTGCAAAATAAGTGTCTAATCTAACATTCGTATCATCATCTATATTAGAAACAAATTTATTAATGATGGTGATCTTTTCTAACCATGGTTTGTAGGTTTCTTTTAAGGCCTCTATCCATTCATTATCGGTTTCAATTAAAAAAATATGTTTTATTTTTTCGATTTCGTTCAAGGCAAAAATACCTTCGGCAGCGCCAACATCAACAATAACAGAGTTTGCTTCAATAGCATAATCCTTATTTAAGTAGCAATGCCCTGAGCGCTCATCTTGCTCAGCTAAAAGAAACCGGTAAGCCTCAATGATATGTTCTTTTGTCCAATTCTTTTTAAAGTATAATTTTTTACCCAAATGCATTACATAAGGTAATTGATTCTTAGGGTCTATAATAACCTCAATTGGCTTTTTAACATACTCTAAAAAGAAAGGATACGGAAAAACGGAAATTGAATTTGTTTGTAAAAAATTAAGAGCTTCGTTAATTTCAACATCGTTACTAGAATGTTGTTTATAATACGCTAGAACCTCTTGTTTTATCTTATTTTCGGTCTTATTTCGTTTATAATAGATCAATTTCCATCTAAACGATTCGGGAACTAAGGCTCTGTATATTTTTGAAACAATACTCATTAATTTTATTTACTAGACCAATAGGATGACGTTTTTGAAACATTATTTCTGTAAAATGTTTCTTCATGAGTTAAATTATTTGAATCGATATACCAAGGTAAATGTAAAAATTCAAATTCACCTGCTACTCTATAAGCCTTGCACATTTCGGCATTACCAAATGCTAAAGGCTTGTATAGGGCAAAAGTTGTATCAACCATGGCATCATACACATTTTGTTCAACTTGATTCTGCCAATGAATTTTTTCCCATTCAATAACATCGTTTTTCTTATCATAACTTGCCGGAAGATCATTTATTCTTAATGCCGGCCCTACTTTTTCTATCTGACTATATTTTGCAAGGATGGTATACAATTTAAAAACGATATTAGGCGGACAATTAGTGTTTGGAATAACATCAGGATCGGTATATACATAAAATCCTTTTTTGAACCTATCAAACACATCGCTTTGCCATAGTGCCATGTAGCCCACATTTTTTTTAAGGAAGATCACTTCATGCTTTGTCTCCTTATAGTATTCGAGCAATTGCGGGAAGGTAGAATCATTATCGAGAATAATAATGTTAGTATACTTATTTTTCTCGAGCCAGTTAATTAATTGCAAGAGATACGTATACCGATTACGGTTATTTATAATTATAGGAATATTGTAAGACTCACTCTCGGTTAACTTGCCAGATAAAAACAAACGATTAAACCTTCTTGAAAATAATGAAAAACAAAAAATCATTTTCTTTTTAGCAGAAAACAAAAACAATTTTATAGAATTCTCATTCGACATTATCTACCTCTTAATTTTTGAATGGTATTAATTATCTTTGAATACTTACTTCTATCGAATGCATTTTGTTTTTTTAAACTTTCAAAAACAGCATCGGATACATTCATTTTCCATGCTTTTTCTCTTTCAGAAGTTAAAAGCTCGGTCGACTTAGGATCGTTACTAACACCATCGCCATTAAAGACAGAAACGAATTCATTTATATGTTCAGTTGTAACTTCAGGCTTTAACAAGCAACGAATAAAAAATTCATAGTCGCCGGCAATTTTAAATTCTGTGTTATAAACGCCAAAATTTTTAAATAGGTTAGTCTTAATAAATACACAGGGGTGCCAAAAAGTACTATTCAACATAAAGTCCATGTCAACTTTTTTAGGAGCAATATGTTCTTCAAGTGTGCCTGATCTTTCTAAAATTAAATTACCATAGTAAAATGACTTATCTTTTAACTGAGGGACAATTGAACTCAATGTATTAGTGTTATATAAAGCATCGCCGCTATTTAAAAACAAAAGATACTTACCGCTTGCTCTTAAAATACCTTTATTTTGCGCATCGTAAATTCCTTTGTCTGCTTCGGAAACAGAATAGGTGATCTTATCATTATAAGAAGCTATAATATCTTTGCTACCATCACTACTATTACCATCAATAACAATTAATTCAATATCTTTATGATTCTGTGATATAACACTTTCTATGGTTTTTTTTAACCCATTAGCGTTATTTAAATTTATAGTTATGATCGACAACAACATTTCTTACTTTGTTTAAACTCGTCTGCTGATTTTTTCGAGCAGTGAAATTAAATTTAAAACAACCTTTTTTATTGCCGATACTTTAGCTTCTTCTATCTTCTTTTTATAAAGTGCATAATAAATTGGGATTTGTTTTAATTTAGAATAGCCCTGTTTATCAAGCTTTTCAAAATACTCATCGTACATCCTCTTTAACAAAGGCAATTTCGTAAAATTAAAACGCTTATAAAAACTTGAAATCTCATCTCGGTTGGTACTTAAATTACTAAAATGATAAAAAACTAGATCAGATCTATCATTTAAAACAACCCTACCATTATCTGTTATTTCTAAAACCGAACGTTCTTGCAAGTTCCATGGCGCCATGTTATAATTAAAGGATCGTAATATAAGCGAATCTGTAAAATAAATTGGAACATAATTCATCCACAACTGATCAACAAACAAACCATCTTGCGTTCTGTTATAACCAAGTTTAAGGGTTTTCTCCTCCCACCAATCAAGCATTTTTATTGCGTTTTGTTTTTTGGCATTTATCCCTAAAAAACCAAGGTTATACAAGCCGTAATTCAAAAAAAGACTTTCTGAGGGCAAGTATTCATCTATGACAATTGGCGTTAAAATGTGTGGCGTTAAAGCAATTGAATAGGTTTTAAGCTGCTCGTTTAAAGCGCTTATAGAATTATAAAAACAAATATCCGGGTCAATATAATATATGATCTCAGCGTTTTTATTCTGTTGGATAATATATTTAAAGAATGAAGGTTTTACACAAGTATTAAATTCAACAATATCGTACTTCTGTATAAGTTCATTTACATTTATACCGCTAACTTGACTTATAGGTACAATAGTTGCAGGTTTAAACAAATCATAATTTACCTCCGACGAAAATTCGTCAACCAAAGCAATGTAAAATTCAAAATCAGGATTAAATTTTAAAAATGATTCTTTTAGTACATTAGCCTGTGCCAAATAATTATTTGAGCACAGCGTAAAGGCAACATATTTTGAGTTAGAATTCATTAATTGAATTTAAGGCAATTTATTAATTATTTTTTTAAAAATTCGGTTTATAGTACCAAAACTATAACGTAAATAATGTTTTTCTTTTTGTTTCTCTAAAACATCGTTGTAAAACACAAAAGCACTGTTGTTTATTAAAGGATGATATAGCGAAAAGCAGAAGTAATTTACCACGTTATCTACAAAATCACGCGATAGATTTTCATCGCCAACATTGCCCGAAAAACCGGCAACAGAATAGTTTGCCACGATAAGATCTGTATATTCAAACTCTGCCTTAGCCCAACATTTTAAATTATAGTCCCAATCGGCCGACTTCACATAATCTAAATTATAATTACCAATGTTATTAAGAACATAATGCCTGTTATAAAAAATTGCCTGGTGACAAATGTTTTGATTCAATAATTTTTCTGTTGTAAATCTACCGGCATAAACCTCTCCGTTTTTTGCCCAGGCTGTATTACCAATAATTTCAACATTACCGTAAATAACTTTTTTACTTGTGTTACCAATAGCGTTACTTACATGAGATAAAACACGCGAATTATGAAAGGTATCATCGCTACCTAAAAAATACAACCAATCGCCTTTTGCCAAACCCATACCTTTATTCATGGCATCGTAAATACCTTTATCTTTTTCGCTATAAACTTTAAGGTTTAAATGAACGGAAGCCAGATCGTTTAAAATATTTAAGGTATCGTCTGTTGAAGCCGAATCTATGATCAAAACTTCAATCGAATTAAAACTTTGTTCAAACACACTATTCAAGCAAGCCTTCAAGGTTTTTGAAGAATTAAATGTTGGAATAATTATTGAGAACAAAGGATCTTGCATTAGTTTAGCTTATCGTAAAAAAAGTAATGTACATGTCTAAATTTCGCACGCATGCTTTTTCCAAAAACATTAGAAAAAGACTGTTTAGTATCCCTTAAATACTCAGTTAAAAAAGTTTTAAAAGTATAGGGTAATTCAGGCGATAACTCTGTTGCGCCATCAACATTAACGTTTGGTAATTTTAAATTAATTTCTCTTTTTAGCGCAACAATTTTTTTTACATAATCAAAGTAAAATAATTCTCTGGCGTCATTGGTCATTTCGTAATCTTTACCTGTTAAGGCAACCACTTTATTAGAGTAAAACTTTAACCCGTGATAATGAAAAAAAACAGCCTCAAAAAGTTTACCGCTTTTTATTTCTTTTCCGGCAATTTTATTTCCTGCTGCATTTTTAAATTCATATTGTTGCAAATTCCATGGGGCAATGCCTCCACCTAAATGCTCAAGTTCATGCACACAATCAAATCGCGTGGTCCAATCATCTAAATATTTTTGATCACCAAATTTATCATCCTCTAATCTACCGTAACACCAATTAATACAAGCGTTTCGCCACCACTGCAATACCTCCATGCCTTTGGCATTATTTTTAAAAGTAACAAATTGCACACAATATTTCCCGTAAATAGCTGAGCCGGAGTAAGCTTCGGTAAAACGATGTTCTGTTATTAAAACAGACTTGTCACCCATTTCTTCTACCAAAACTTTCGGGTCAGAATAAAAATACATGTCTGCATCAATATAGGTGCAAATATCTAATTTATACTTTTCTATTGAATATAAAATGGTAGATGAAGCACAGGTCCAGCAATATTCACCGGCATTACGTTGAGGCTTAACTTTTAAAAGTTCAGGGTCTTCAAATTCCTTTAAAGAGATTACGGTTAAATTTGGATAATTTTCTTTTTTCAAGAAATCGTAAGTAACATCATCAAAGGCAAAAACATATAAATGAAAATCGGAGCTTTGCTTTGCCAAAGATCGGTACATCAACAATCCCCGGGAAAGGTAAAAGGAATTAAATAAGGTGCAAAAATTTAGCTTCACAATTTATTTATATAAGATATTAGTTTATTTTTAATTTTTTGTTTGGTATTAATTTCAATCGGTATTGGATTTATTATACTCAAGGAATACGCTGTTAATTCATTAAGCAAAGCTTTATCAAGAGTATGATTTAAGTTTAATACATCTAAGGCAAAACCGTGTTGTTGTTTAATTGTACCAAAAACCCAGGCTAATAAAATATCGCGGTTACTGTTTTTGTGTTCGAACGAATTAAAATAAGTTATCTCTCCCCAGCAAGAACTGTTAGGTATATTAAATGCAGTATCGGCGTTTAATTTATACTTTTCAATTGTAGTTTTTGAGATCCTTTTAGATCCCATTATATTTATTTCTGAAGCCCAATAAGGCATACTATCCATGTAAGCAAGTACACTATGGAATTTATCTTCGCCTTTGTAGGCATCAATAATGCCGGGCTCAAACTGAGCAATAATAGCATTTTTTTGAAGATCTTCGCTTAAGGAATTAAATAATCTAAGGTCTGTACCTTGCGAATCTGTTTTAAACCAATCGATATAATTTATATTTTTTTCTTTTAAAACTTCTGCGAGCGAAACATTATTTAACTCAATTGTTTTTTCAACTTTAAATAGATCAGAAAAACTCCAGCTTTCCAATTTTGAGTTTAAGGGATACAGAGAGCTTGAGCAATGCGGCGATGATGTTAAATAAAATTGGGTTGTTTTTGCCGTTTTATTAGATACGATAGCGTTTATTAAGTGTATTTTTTTATAACCAGAATTAGTTTCTAAGCTATTAAAATCTCTACTATCAGCATCAAATGCCACACAAACCGAATGCTTTGCAATTAAACGCCATTCAGGGTGTATTTCGCCGGAAGCACCAATATCAAGTAACACAGGAGGTTTTTCTATTAACTCCTTTGTAGTAAGCACTTTTTCAATTAAGCTGATCAATTCCATTATTTTATTTTTAATATAACACCTTTAAAATAAGCTTTTTTATCTTTTAAATCAACTTCTAACCCATTATATGGTTTTAATTCATCTATCACCGTATATTTTTCACCTAATAGTTGTAACACCTTATTTTCGCTTAATATCCAACAAGGGTAAGATGCTTTATAAATTGAACTCGGTACAATTTGTTTTGTTAATCTGTCTGCATCTTTAAAAAACAAATTACGGTCAATTACAATATACGTTATTGAAAGAGACATTAATTCTATTAATAAGGCGTAAGGTTCTTTTATATAGGATAAAACACTTGATAAGATCAAAACATCTGCTTTGTTCTCTAACAAACATTCTGGAATGGAATAAAAAAAATCTAATTCATTATTTTTTATTTCTTTTTTTCCAAACTCAACAAAATGGCGTTGCTCTATAACATTCCATTTTAAAGCCACG
The DNA here is from genome assembly GCA_040382975.1 of Flavobacteriales bacterium. Taxonomy (GTDB): domain Bacteria; phylum Bacteroidota; class Bacteroidia; order B-17B0; family Aurantibacillaceae; genus Aurantibacillus. The sequence goes on along the minus strand of JBEIEI010000009.1, from coordinate 8,309 downwards.
GCTTCATCAAACAATTGCCTATATTGAAAGTAGGTGCTGCCAAGCGATCCTCCAAAGTCTAATACATTTAAGGTATTATTCTTTTCTGAAATAACAGACCGAAAAAAGTTTACTAATTTTTCGTCAAACTCTAATTTGTCAAAAGTAACCGAATCTCTTTCAAAAGCCGCCTCACCATTTTTAACCTTAAGGGTGGCCTGTTTTACTTTTTCAAATACTAAATTATCGTCGTAACCGCCGCATTGTTTTTCTACTTCTTGCCACGATGAATAATTTCCAAACCAGCCCGAAACTTCTGTTTGCGGATCTTTTTTGATGATCTTTTTTATTCCCTGCTTTAAGGTGTAGGGAATAAATTTAGAAATGGCGTTTTTTATCTTTTGCAATGATAAAGGATTTTCATTTTTTATATAAGAGAGCGAATTTTTTATTTCATTTTCTACATACAAAAATCCTGCTACAGATGCAGGATCCTCTTTTACCTCAATATCAAAATCGGAAATGTTTGACTGGGCTAATACCAGATCTTTATTGTAATCCATTTCGTTACTGTTTGTTGCTGCGGTATCAAAACCAATGTGCTGCGATAAAGAAACTTTTGGATACAGAGTTAAAGTATCATTTAAAACGGCTACAGCCGTCCAGCGAATGGCCCAAGAACTTATTTGGCCGGTGTATTGCAATTTTAGCATGTTCTCAAAATTATATTTACCGCCCAAATTAAATTTATTTATCAGTTTTCGCTCAATTAATTGATCGTGCAATTTTTTTCCATCCTGCTCAAATAATTTCCATCTGTCGCGCCAGGTGGCCCAGGCTATGGTATCGGGCATGTGATTAAAAAAATTACGTTCGGTTTTATAATAGTAATTCCAGGAACCAATGGTTAATACTTTTTTTTGATCATTATACTTTAGCAAAGCATCATTCATGAATTGCAAAAAGTAAGGCGAGGTAACAACATCATCTTCTACAACAATTACATTTTCAAATTTTTCTAAAACAAAATTTAAGCCTCCGGTTACAGATGCCTGAAGACCTTGGTTTGAGGGTGCTTTTATAGCGGTAACGTTTGCAAAACCTTTTAGATCATTACAAATTGTGGCGACCTTTTTAATATTTATTAGATCAGTTTCACTTGCGTTTGCTTTTGCGCCATCACAAAAAATAAATAACTGCGATTCTTTTGCGAGAACATTCGTTTTTAGCGCATTTAATGTTTGAGTTAAATGCCACGGCCTGTTGTAACAAAATATAACAATTGGTGCTAAAGGCATTTATTTTATTTTTTTCCAAATAGTTGTATGAGTAAAAACCTGCGCGTAAGGCGATGGTCCAAAGTCTCCAATTATTTTGTCGAATTTATCGGCCAGTAAACTTTCTGTTTGGGTTAAATAATATTTTCTATCAGAATTATCTAAAACCAAAAAACCGCCTTTTTTTATTTTTGAGATAGAATGTTTTATACATGCCGGGCGCGATCTGCCGTCAACAATAACACAGTCAAAATAATCGTCGGCATAGGCATCAATAACCGAAACGTAATCTTTATAATTATATCCGTAAGAAGGCACATCATCTGCCGAGTAATGCTCCGGGTTTGCAAAATCGGGCGGAACAACTAAATCTCCTTTTACCGGTAAAACAAAATTCCCTTTCCAGCCCTTAATATTTTTTTGAGCAATGGTTTCACTTAGGATCTTAAACCATTCTTCGTTATGCTCTACAGTTACAATTTCGGCAACTCGCTTAGCAAAAAATAAGGTAGATCCTCCTCCGCCATATTCAAAAACCTTATCTGTAGATTTTAAGTTAGAATCTAAAAAATCAATTGCCTTAAATGTTATCCAAGGTTGTTCATCTTTTACAGACGAGGCGCCGGGCTCTAAACACTTTCTCCAACGAAAAAAATATTTAAATGTATTTTGAAGCTGATATTTTTTTACTTCGGCAGTATATGAACTAAATAATCCTAACATATTATTTTAAAATAAAAGAGTGCTCAATAAAAATGCTTCCCTGTCCTTCAGGGGGTAATTTACCTGATCTGTAAAAATCTCCCGACTCCACTGTAAAGGTACCTGCCTCCTGTATCCAATCTGCAATATCACCATTAACAGTGCAAAAAAGAGTAAATGTATACTCTCCACTTTTTAAAGGAAATTTTGGAATATTTATATCTATTAAATGTTTACCGGTTTCCATTTTTTCAAAAACCTGATTGGTAACTTCATTGCTAAAATGTGTTACCCTTTGCCCCATACAATCATCTATCCCTAAAGAAATAATAACGTTTGATAGCTTAGAATTAGCATTTACTTCTACCTCAAAATTTAAAAAGTCGCCACATTGTGCAGATACAAGGTTTTCGTTTTTATTGTTCTTAAGATTAAACGAAGTGAATTTTAATTTACCATTTCCTGTCCTATCTGTTCTATCGTATAGTTTTAAGAGTTGTACTTCTTGCGAAGCTCTTAAATAAACCGGTATAACGTCATCGGTTTTTCCGTAAGTGACCATCTCGCCATTTTTAAGGTATAAGCACTTATCGCAAAGATTTTGAATTGATGCCATGCTATGGCTAACAAACAAAATTGTTCGACCTCCGTTAGACACATCTTTCATTTTACCAATGCACTTTTTTTGAAAAGCAGCATCACCAACGGCCAACACCTCGTCAACTATTAAAATTTCGGGTTCTAAATGTGCTGCCACAGCAAAGGCTAAACGCACATACATACCGCTGCTATAACGTTTAACGGGTGTATCTAAAAAGTGTTCTACTTCTGCAAAGGCAACGATCTCATCAAACTTTCTATCAATTTCATGCTTACTCATTCCAAGAATTGAACCATTTAAATAAATGTTCTCTCGTCCTGATAGATCGCCATGAAAGCCTGTTCCTACTTCCAATAAAGAGGCTAATCGTCCTGAAATTTCCACCCTGCCTTTTGTAGGTGGCGTAATACGCGATAATATTTTTAGTAAGGTTGATTTTCCGGCTCCGTTCCTGCCAATGATCCCCACCCTATCGCCTTGATTAATATCAAACGTAACGTTTTGTAAAGCCCAAAAATCTGAGGTTTCTTGCTTCTTGGCAATGTTCTTAAAATTCTGTAAACTACTACGAATATTGCCATACAACGTATCGCTTTTAGGAATACCGCTTTTGTTTAGCAAATACATTTTACTTAATCCTTCTACTTTTATGATGGGCTCGTTACTCACTAAATATAATCTACAAAATTGCGTTCGAACTTATAAAAATACTTTACCCCAATAAAAAGGAATAAAAAAGACATGGCAATAGAAGCTATAAAATAATTGACATTATAAATAGCTTCGCCACCAAACAAGGCATATTTAAAACCATCAATAGCGCCAACCATTGGGTTTAAACAAAACAACCAATGTAACCATTGCGGCAACCTATCTGTATAATATTTGGTTGAAAAAATTACAGGTGTAACATATAATCCAAATTGAAGGATAACAGGCACAATAAACTTTACATCGCGGTACTTTACATTAATGGTGGCAAAACACAAACCAATACCAAAGCCATTAACAATGGTGAGTAAGATAAATAAAGGAGCTAAAATTAAATGCCAGTTAACCGACTGGCCCGAAATAATAAACAACACTACCAATATAATTAATGAAATAAAAAAGTCTACCAAACAAACCAAAATGGTACTTAAGGGAATAACTATTTTAGGGAAATATACTTTGGAAAATAAATTAGAATTACCAATAATGGAATTACTAACATCGTTAAACACATTTGAGAACAGTTGCCACAACAGCATGGCAGATGCAACATATAAAAAATTGGTTGCAGTATTACCCGTATCGCTAATTTTACTTGAGATATAACCAAAAACCAAAATACTCATTAAAGGCTTAACAAGCGCCCATACTATTCCTGCAAAAGCTTGTTTATAGCGCACAAGAAAATCTCGCTTGGCTAAATTACCCAGCAAGTTTTTATATTTAAGCACTTCTTTAAACGAAAAAAATGAACTTAAATTGGCATCGATTATTATTTTATCCTTACTCAAAATTGTATCACCACAAAATTATAAAATCATACGACTTTGGCGCATTTGCACGCTAAAGATATCGACTTTATACTCTTAATAAGTATATATTTTAACTAATTTTGAAATATGGTCCTGTAAGCTATGCCTTTTTACCGATCTAAATCCAGAAATACCTTTCTAAAAGCACATTATGGCCGGCCTGCCAAAGCACTAGTTTTAATACAATTTTAAATAACTAAACTGTTTAATTTTAATTGAATTATTAACTTTACACTTTGCATACGCTAGAGCCATATTTTAACTGGAGGCATTTGTACATTGCCTCAGAAGACCCGAAATCGCCTTTTTACGGGCGTGAGTATAGCGAAACCGAATACACCAACACCATTTATAATTTTTACATTCACCCACAATGGGATGATATTGGCAGCGACACCCTTTACATTAAAATTTTGTTTGCCGACTACCAGGAAAAATACGCCATTATTGAATTGATAGGCGAATGGAACGACGCCATTAATAACGATATTATGCTGCTAAAGCGCGACTTTATTGATGAGTTAAACTTTGCCGGCATAAACAAATACATTTTAATTGGCGAGAACGTTTTGAATTTTCATTACAGCGATGATAGTTATTACGAAGAGTGGTTTGAAGACAATGAAGAGGACGGCTGGATAGTGGCAATCAATTTTAGAGAACACGTTTTAAAAGAATTTAAAAAAGCACACATCGATTATTATTTTATTTATGGTGGCGAATTAGACGATTTTAACTGGCGCAAATTTTCGCCGGGGCAAGTGTTTGGCAATGTGAGCAAGATAATTAGCAAGAGACTAACCTAAAATTAAACCCGAAACAAGAAACTTGAAACCGGAAACCAGAAATAGTATGGAATTTATTGACGAAAACTTAGCAGCTTATTGCGAGAATTTTACCGAAAAAGAACCTGAGCTTTTAAAAGAGTTAAATCGCCAAACGCATTTAAAAATTAATCAGCCACGCATGCTAAGTGGCCATATACAAGGGCGTTTGTTGAGTTTATTATCAAAACTTCAGCGGCCGGAAAGTATTTTAGAAATTGGTACTTACACCGGCTATTCGGCACTGTGTTTGGCCGAAGGTTTAACCGAGAGCGGAAAACTAATTACCATAGACCCCAACGAAGAAACCAATCTTTTTGCACAACACTTCATTAACCGATCGGTTTACAAAAACAAAATAGAACTCATTACCGGTCAAGCCGGCGAAATAATCCCCAGATTAAAACAAACATTTGACCTGGTGTTTATTGATGCCGATAAAAAAAATTACAGTTTGTATTACAACTTAGTGATAGATAAAGTAAAAGCCGGCGGCTTGATCATTGCCGATAATGTGTTGTGGAGCGGTAAGGTGATCAACGAAAAAAAAGATGCAGACACCCAACTCATTCACGACTTTAACATGATGGTGCATAACGATGAACGCGTTGAAAACCTTTTACTACCGGTAAGAGACGGTTTAATGCTGATGCGAAAGACTTAATAAAACCTTAGGAGACTCAAGTTCTTGAAGATTTTAAAAAAATGTCTACCGGTGGTGAGTTTATGATCAAGCGTTTAATAGAACAAGAAGTATTATCTACCGAGGTGATGGATAAAATGCATGGTTGGGCAAAAGCAAAGTTAGGCATCCATTACGATAACAAGGTGAATTTAAATAACGATGAATTATGTAATACTGAATTTGTTTGGAAAGTTTACAAATCGTGTTTAGGCCTCCCCTTATCAGAACCAAAAGAATTAAAAGAATATAAAATAGAAGATCCTAACGCAAAAGAATTTTTAGAAGATGCTTTTGGACCCAAAATTTTTGACGAAAAAATGGTTGCCATTGGCGACATTTACCGCTCTACCTTTTTAGAAGAAAAACCATAAAATCATTACTGCTTTGCATTTAATTTGCCTTTGAACGATGCTGTTTATTTGGCTTGAAAATCTATATTTACATAACCGATAGTAGGATAAAACTAAACCGATTTTGCATTTTTTTTTAAGAAAAAAAACAAGGTGTATGGTCCAATTGTAAGCTCCCCATAATTGAGTCATCAAAACACTATTATATTCTTAACTTTACCTATTATGATAGATCACTCTCATGCTAAGGATCACCTTCACACGGTCACCAATTTTAACGACCTTGTTTCCTCACCTTTTTTTGGAGAGATGAATGCGATCTGCTGGAACCGTGAATTAAAAGGAGATTTTTTAGAGATAATTAATAAGGTAGCACTGAAGGGAAATATAACAGTACTTGATGAAGAGCAGCTTAATGCACTTCAGTTAAGCGAACAAGGGCAGATGGCTCGCAAACTACTTTTAAATGATCTAATAGTGTTGAAAGTTCACGGCGCAGCTCCAACACTCAATGTTATCCAATACTACGAGAGAGACGACAGCTACCCTTTTTTTCCAACCGATGTGTATTCTTTTCATGTAGACCGCTCCCCTATTCCAACCGATACTTTTTTATGCACCTACTATGGTGAGTCGAGCGAAATAATACCCAATTCACAAGCCGAACAAAAAATATTGATTCCCGAAATACGAAATGAACTTAAAAAACTATATCAAGGACCGGATGAAGGATTTGAATCCTTTTTAAGTGAACATTTTTTTGATCTGCACTACCTGGCTAAACCCGATGCGCGCCCTATGAGCATTGGTCTAGGTAATTTATGTCGCTTAGCGGTAGATCATCCTGAAAGTAAGGTCCTTCCTTGTCTTCACCGCGCACCAAAAGAAAAGATAGGAGAGCCTCGTTTGTTGCTGATCTGTTAATAGCAAAAAAATTGGACCAGCCGGATACAACTATTTCCTGATCAATTTGGTTTGACCTCAAAAAAAAACATGCGTACCTTTAGATTAAGATCTAGCAAACAGTGTTTCAGTAGTTACATGCGTCAATTTACAAACCGTTAGCGTTAATTTAAAAAATAAAAAGAATGATAACGATAGACAATTATTTAGACAGCCATTACATACACAGAAGTAATTGGTTAAGAGCGGCAGTTTTAGGAGCGAATGACGGGATAATATCAATATCAAGTCTGGCAATTGGTGTTGCAGCAGCCAGCTCAGCCAGAGAACCCATAATATTAGCAACCGTGGCAGGCCTTGTTGCAGGTGCATTATCTATGGCTGCCGGAGAATACGTTTCGGTAAGCTCGCAAACCGATACCGAAAAAGCAGACATTGAAAGAGAAATAAAAGAATTAAAAGAAATGCCGGAAGAAGAGCTAAACATATTAGCGCAGATCTATGAGAAAAGAGGATTAAAAAAAGAAACCGCTATGCAAGTGGCGATTGAACTGACAGAGAAAGATGCTTTAAGCGCACACATCAGAGACGAATTAGGTATTAACGAGATCAGTCAGGCAAAACCAATACAAGCCGCAATGGCCTCAGGCGCTGCCTTTTCAGTTGGAGGTGTTTTACCACTTTTGGTAATTCTTTTTGCGCCATTAAAAGGTATGGAATACTGGTTGTATGGTTTTACCATTATTTTTTTAATTGTTTTAGGAACAACCGCTGCAAAAACCGGAGGCTCAAGTGTAACAAAAGCAATTGTACGGATCACCATTTGGGGCACCATAGCAATGGGCTTGTCAGCACTGGTAGGTTATATTTTTGGGGTGAGAGTTTAAATAAAATAATAATGAATAGCACAAACCCAAAAGTTGATCGTTATTTAATGGATGGTTGTGGCCGTTGTAAATATTATGCAACGCCAAAATGCAAAGTGCATACCTGGCAAAATGAATTGGATATTTTAAGGCACATTGTTCTTGAATGTGTCGACCTAAAAGAAGAATTAAAAATGGAGCATGCCTGCTTATACCTTTAAAGGTAAAAACGTATTAATGATTGCAGCTTTTAAAGAGTATTGTGCTTTAAGTTTTTTTAAAGGTGCACTTTTAAAAGACCCAAGTAATTTATTAACCAAGCATGGCGAAAGTTCGCAGGCCTTTAGGTTAATTAAAATCACCAACTCAAAAGATTTAATAAAATTACACACTAAAATAAAGGCATACATTTTAGAAGCGATAGAATTAGAAAAGAAAGGTGCTAAAATTATTTTCAAAAAAAATGCAGAGCCTATTCCAGAAGAATTAGAGCTAAAATTTAAAGAGTTGCAGGTTTTTAAAAATGCATTTTTTGGCTTAACACCAGGCAGACAAAGAGGTTATATTCTTCATTTTTCAGGGGCTAAACAATCAGCCAC
>JBEIEI010000008.1:0-30818 GCA_040382975.1 Flavobacteriales bacterium | reverse complement strand
TAACCCCGTAAAAATAATTTTTATATCGCGGTTTTCTTTTAATCCGGAAAGCAGTATCATCTTTCTTGCCAGGTCGAGTATTTTAACCGATTTGCCCATATTAAAAACAAATATCTCGCCACCTTTTCCAATACTTCCCGCTTCTAACACCAGCTGACTGGCCTCAGGAATGGTCATAAAATAACGTGTAATATCCGGGTGAGTTATAGTAATTGGTCCGCCCTCCTCAATTTGCTTTTTAAATCTTGGTATTACAGAACCGTTAGAGCCAAGCACATTTCCAAAACGTGTAGTAATAAATTTTGTTTGTGATTTTTTGCCTAAACTCTGAATGTATATTTCGGCAATTCGTTTACTTGCGCCCATAACATTTGTTGGGTTTACTGCTTTATCAGTACTTACAAAAACAAAACGTTCTACTTTAAATTCATTAGCAAGATCGGCGGTATTTTTTGTACCTAAAATATTTGTGAAAATAGATTCAGATGGATTATTTTCCATCATTGGCACGTGCTTATATGCGGCAGCATGAAATACAATTTGTGGTTGAAAAGAATTAAAAACGTGTTTTAATCTTTCAATATTTCGTATATCCGCAATTACAACTTCAAAGGCAGTGTCTTTAAACTTCTCGTTAAATTCTAATTCTAATTCATGAAGGGGGCTTTCTGCCTGATCTAATAAATAGATCTTTTTTGGAGAGTAGTTTGCACATTGTCTAGCCAACTCGCTTCCAATACTTCCTGCCGCACCGGTAATTAAAACTACCTTGTTTTTAAGTTGTGCGCTAATAGCGAGGTCGTCTAATTTAATGGGATCGCGTTCTAAAAGATCTTCAATTTTTATACTTTTTATTTGATTAAAACTTAATTCACCATTAATCCAATTAGTTACCGGGGGCACAGTTAAAACTTTGACATTATTCTCTAAACAAAGGTCGGTTATTTCGTTTTTCTTTTGCGACGAAATTTTTTGAATGGCTATGATCACTAATTCTATCTCATACTCTTTTATAAGCTCCGGCATTTTACTTTGCGGAAAAATAAAAACACCTTCAATGCTTCTTCCTAATTTATCTTCATCGGCATCTATAAACGCAACTGCTTTATACTTTATAGCAGCATCTCGATCAAGTGTTCGTTTAGTAATTATTCCCGCTTCACCCGCACCATAGATAAGAACATTTATTTTTTCTTTAGTTGGATTTTTAATCTCTGAATACAAGGCCTTAACAGCAAGGCGGCTTGTGATCATAACAAACAATGAAACTAATGCATCGATAATTATCACAGAATTGGGAATAAAGTAATAACCCAAAATATAATTTAGTGTAATTATATTTAAAGCAAATAGTAAAAAGCTGCCACTTAAAATAACCACAAAAATGCGCATAGTATCTCTTGTACTTGTATATCTAACAACCCCTTTGTAAGTTTTAGATATATAAAAAGAAACAAAACGAATACTAAGAACGATCAAAAAGTCGTACGGTAAATTTTGTTTATCCTGCACGGACATTACCGAATCAAAATAAAAGCGAATAAAAAATGCTAATGATAAAGCTAAGGCACAAACAAAAGTGTCAATAAAAAGTATCGACCAGCGAGGTAAATTGTATTGCCAAAAGAGTTTAAATAATCTATACATAAAGCAGCATAAATTTACTTATTTTTTTTGAGCTTGTATAGTAGAAGTTTGGCTTGATTTAGTTGCTTCTATTGGTGGTACGAGTTTTAAAGTTGGTTTAAAAGGCTTGTCGGCGGCGATTATTTCACAAGAGGTGCAAATTTCTTTCCATTTTAATTCCATTTTACAGGCAGTTGGCTGAACATATATTTTTTTCATGGTGCTGTCCGGCATCATAAATTCCATGTCGGTGACCATTGTTTTAGGCCCTTCAAAGGCGAAGGGCTCTTTAAAATAATCTTCGAGGTGAATGTCTTTAATATGAATTTTTTTTCCAAATAAAACGGTATAAAGTTCGAAAATGGCTTTTGAAATTTTTATGAATATTAAATTTTTTTGATCGTCGTAGGTGATCTTTACATTGCCAATAACCTGAGTTTTATAATCAAACGGACCAACATTTACTAATGCGTCACACGTAAAATCACTGCTATCGGGACGGATATTTATTTTTGGATTTTGTACCGTCCAGTGGTATTTTCCGCTTATTAAAAGAACCTCGTAATCATTTGTGCCTTTAATATCGCCAATGGCAGCTATTATTTTATTTACGGCTTCTTCATGCAGTACAACTGAAAAATCGTTAATGATTATTTTTTGTTTTTGGGCAAAAAAGAGTGTCCCGCAAAAAATAAAAAATGATAATAGAAGTGATTTGATCATTACAACAAGGCTTGTTACAAATTTAATAATTAATATTCATCAATGCCTTCAAGAGCCTTTTTATAATCGGGATGTTTTAAGAATTTTTCACGTTCAGGATTTTTTGTAAGTCTTAAAAACGCATCAAAATAAGCTTCTTTGGTCATGCTATCGTAATGGATCGTATTCCATTTTGCTTGCATGGTTTGAAATATATTAAGTAGAATCAGTAAAAACAGGGAAATATAAACAACCTGTTTTTTTAATGCTTTAAATGTTTGAACATGTGAAATAAAAGCGGCAAAAGGAAACGCCAACATTGGGTATATGTCTATTAAGGCTCTTTGCCCAAAAGAGCCTCCATACCACCAACACCACCAAGAAAACACGAGGTATAAATAAACTAACGTGAAAAATAAAAAAGAAGAAAAGAACGCTTTGTTTGTTTTCTTTAAATAATAAAATCCAATTAATGAAAAAAACATGATGGGTGAGTAGATTAGCCAGCCTTTTCTAAAACTAAATAAGCCATCTAAAATATGAGGATTGTTAAAATAGAATCTTTCGCCAACGTAAGAATTAAAAATGAAACTTCCGCAAACCCATTTTAAATAAATAAGTTGTGGCAGATAAATCAAAAAGGCAAAAAAAGCGATAACTAACATTTGTTGGTACTGACTAAATAAGAATTTTATTTTTTCTATTAGCTCTTCTAAAGAATTAATATTGAGTAAAAAGAAGATTAAAAAAACAAGAATATTTATTGGCCTTATCAGCGTTATTAATCCACCTAGTAAGCCAATACTAATTGCGAGTTTAATTGTTTGAGTTCGATGCCATTTAATGGTAGAGTAAATAAAAATAGAAATTAAACAGAAGTCTGTAGCATGCGCCATTCCCGCCCCATTGGTTAAATAGTAAATTATGTTTGTTCCAAAAATAACTGAGAGCAGGGTTATAAAAACAACTTGGTTGTTGTAGAATAGTTTTAAGGTTTTAATTAAATATACTAGTCCTATTAAAAAATAAAATAAGGACGCAAATTGAATGGCAAAATGATAGGGCTCTGAAAAGCCGTTAGTTTCAAAATTAAATAGTTTGGAATACACATGTGCTAAACCAAAAAAAGGCAAATAGGTAATTGCCATGCCCATATTTACTTTAATAACTTTAACGCCGTTATCTAATCTGCTTGGCCAGTAATAGCGATTTTCTAAAGTTTGATTTAAAGTGTCGTCCAAAAAAGAGAGCGAAAGATCGTTTTCATAAAACACTGCAGGTAAATAACTGTAATAACTATTTACATCATGATTAATAATATCAACACTTTGCCAGCGGGTAATATTAAAGTTAACCCAAGTAATCGAAATAAGTGTAATAACAATTATCCAATTGGTATTTAATTGTTTTATGTTTTTTAAGAAGCTCAAAAAGATCTTTTTTTTAAAATAAGTAAACTCATTATTCTAAAAGAAAAATGAAAAGAAAAAGCGTCGTTAATAATTTAATTTTTAAAACTTTAAGTAAGGCATTAATCCGTGTAAACCACCTTCTCTTCCAAAACCACTTTCTTTGTAACCGCCAAATGGTGAAGTTGGATCGAACTTGTTGTAAGTATTCGCCCAAATTACACCTGCACGTAATTTTGTAGTTAGGTTAAATATTTTAGAGCCTTTATCCGTCCAAACCCCTGCGCTTAAACCGTAAGGGATGTTATTTGCTTTTTCTATTACCTCTTCAATTGTTCTAAATGTTTGAATAGTTAAAACAGGGCCAAATATTTCTTCTTGAACTACACGATTACTTTGAGAAGCACCAATAAATAAGGTGGGTTTACAGAAAAAACCTTTTTTAGGAATTGGGGCTGAGGTTTGAAATAACTCTAAACCTTCTTTTGCACCTATATCTAAGTACTTAGTTATTTTATCTAATTGCTCTCTGCTATTAATAGCACCTATGTCTGTATTTTTATCTAATGGGTCGCCAACGATCAGCGTTTCCATTCTTGCTTTTAATTTTTGGATTACTTCTTCGGCAACATTTTCTTGTACAAATAATCGTGAGCCGGCACAACAAACATGGCCTTGATTAAAAAAGATACCATTTATAATTCCTTCTACTGCTTGATTAATTGGCGCATCGTCAAATACAATATTAGCGGCCTTTCCGCCTAATTCTAACGTTGCTTTTTTGTTAGATCCTGCAATTGCTTTTTGAATTATTTTTCCCACATCGGTACTTCCGGTAAAGGCTACTTTACTAACATTTGGGTGATTAACCATTGCAGCGCCTGTGTCGCCAAAGCCTGTAATAATATTTACAACTCCCGGTGGCAGATCACATTCTTGGATTATCTCGGCTAATTTTAATGCGGTTAAGGGTGTGCTTTCTGCAGGCTTTAAAACTACTGTGTTGCCGGTTGCTAAAGCAGGAGCTATTTTCCAGGCAGCCATTAATAAAGGAAAATTCCATGGAATTATTTGTGCAGCAACACCAAGAGATTCAGGTTTTCTGTTTGGAAAAGCGTATTCTAATTTATCTGCCCATCCTGCATAATAAAAAAAATGATTCGCAGCGGTTGGCACATCAAAATCTCTGCTTTCGCGAATTGGTTTTCCGCCATCCATGGTTTCAATAACAGCAAGTTCGCGTGCGCGCTCCTGCATAACGCGTGCGATCCTAAAAATATATTTTGCACGTTCTTTTGCCGGCATTTTTTTCCAGGTTTTGTCGTAGGCAGTTTTAGCAGCGGTAACTGCTGAGTCAACATCTTTTGCATTTGCCTGCGCTACTTCCGCTAGTTTTTCTTCAGTACTCGGGTTATGAGTTGCAAAATATTTTTTGCTGTTTGGTTTTACAAATTTTCCATTTATAAAAAGATCGTATTGAGACTTAAGTTTAATGTGATCCTTTGCTTCAGGCGCAGGTGCGTATTCCCAATTAAAAGCAGATGCTGTAGTTTCTTTTTTCATGTTATAGTTTCGTTCTTAAATCTTAAATCCTAAATCAATCAATACTAATATAATCTTTGCTGTAATAAACCCCTTTTTGTTCTTTACCTAATTGCAAAACAATGTCGTTTGCCAAACTACTGGCACCAAATCGGAACCATTCGTTGGTCATCCATTTTGAGCCAAGCGTTTCGTTAAGCATAACTAAATATTGCAATGCACTTTTTGCTGTAGAAATGCCACCCGCGGGTTTCATTCCCACCATCACATTTGTTTTTAAATAATGATCTTTTATTGCTTCCAGCATTACTAAAGTAACTGGCATTGTAGCGGCAGGTTGAATTTTTCCGGTTGAGGTTTTAATAAAATCTGCGCCGGCATGTATTGCTATTTCACTTGCTTTTCTTACGTTATCTAATGTAGATAATTCTCCCGTTTCTAAAATAACTTTTAATCTTGCTTTACCACAGGCGTTTTTGATCGCTGCGATCTCATCAAATACAAAATTATAATTTCCTTTTAAGAATTCTCCACGACTGATCACCATGTCTACTTCATCTGCACCGCTATCAATGGCTAGGCGAGTGTCGTCTAATTTTATTTGTAAAGTTGAATTTCCGCTAGGAAATGCTGTAGCAACTGAGGCAATCTTTACATTACTATCTTTTAAAACTTGTTTGGCTGTTTTTACATGATTAGGGTACACACAAACGGCTGCAACAGCTGGTAGTCCGGGAATATCATCAGCAACATGCATGGCTTTAAAACACATTTGTTTTACTTTCCCTTCGGTATCTTTTCCTTCAAGAGTAGTAAGGTCTATCATGTTCAAAGCTAATTTTAAGCCAATTAGTTTGGTTTCTTTTTTAACACTGCGGGTATTAAAGCGTGCCACACGCTCTTCTATACCAACTTGGTCAATAACAGGTGTATGTTTAAAATCTGGAGTCATAATTAAAGATTTAAATATACTCAATTTTAAAATCTTAGATTAAAATTATTTAGGCTTTTTTAGCAGACAACAGCAGAGATATAATTAGTAATTTTAGCTGAGTTATGTTCGCTTTTTGTAAACCCGTATCGTCTAAAAAAAGGTTTTTGCCATTTAGAGTTTTAAATGACGATTTTTCGTTTTCGTTATATGAACGAGCGGCAGCAATCCCTTTGGCAGACTGGGATGCAATTACTAAAAAGAAAAGTGTTTTTTTAGAGAGGGATTATTTAAAAATTCTCGAAAATTGCGAACACACAAAATTAACCCCGCGTTATGCTATTATCTATTTTAATCAGCAGCCTTGTGGCATTATTTATTTCCAAATAGTAGATTTTAAGGCCGAAGTTTTTGGGGATCTTTTAGATAAACAAGTTGAAACTATAAAATCAACACGATTAAATTTATTTGAAAAATATGTTGACTCCAATAAGGAGGGAGTTGTATTGCGTTTATTTACGTGTGGAAATAATTTAGTTAGTGGCGAATATGGTTATTTGTTTGATGAAAATATTGACAATGAGCAAGCACATACCTTGTTGCTAAATTTAATTGATGTTGTTTCTAAGGAAGAAAAATTGGCGCGAACAATTTCTGCAATTTTACTTAAAGATTTTCATACTCCGCTTGAGCCAAAAGCATTATTTAAGCAAGAAAAGTATTCTGAATTTTTTGTTGAGCCAAATCTAATTGTTGATATTCCGCAGGGAGTTGAAACTATTGAGGACTATATTAGACTATTCTCAAAAAAATACCGAAATAGAGCAAGATCTATTTTTAAGAATTTAGCTGGGGTTGAAATAAAGCATTTAAGTTTACGAGAAATACAACTTCACGAAAAACAACTCTATAAATTATATGAAGGTATTTTTGAAAAGGCAAAATTCAAACTCATTAAATTGCCTAAGAATTATTTTAGCAGTGTAAAAAGTATTTATGAAACTAATTTTAATGTAAAAGCGTTTTTTTATGAGGATAAAATTATTGCATTTGCTAGTTGTTTTAAAATGCCGGATGGATCTTTAGAAGCACATTATATTGGGCTTGATTATGAATATAACGGCCAATTTAATTTGTATCAAAACGTTTTATATGGTATGATAGACGAAGCCATAAAAAACAAATTATCAAAAGTGAATTTAGGAAGAACAGCTACCGAAATAAAAACTACGGTTGGTGCAAAGCCTGTTGACTTGATATGTTATATTAAACCCCAAAACACGATCTCAAAATTAATTCAAAAACCATTTATTTCTTATTTACAACCTGCAGAGTGGATTCCTCGAAATCCTTTTAAAGAAGAGAGTATAGAGAAATAATTATCGGTCGCTGAGTTTGTTGAATTGTATTTAAAAAGAATCTCTTATCTATTTTTAGTTTTTGAAGAAGTCATTTCGACAAACTCAATGGCCGTTTAAACTGGTCGCTGAGCCTGTCTAAGCGCATTACGGTTTTTAAATTTTGGGCCGTTTGATTTTGACGAAGTTATTTCGATAAGCTCAATGACAGGATACGCCGGTCGCTGAGCCTGTCGAAGCGCACGCTAGCATTTAAATTTAGACAAAACTATTTCAACAAACTCAATAACCAAATAAAAGAAAAACACTAAATTTGTTTTATGAAAGGTTTTATGTACATATTACAATGTTCGGATGGCACATTCTATACAGGTAGTACATTAAATATCGACAAAAGAGTTATTGAACACCAAAGTGGTTTTGGAGCCAATTATACAAAGGATAAACTACCGGTGGTGTTAGTTTATTTCGAAGAATTTTCGAGGATTGATTTGGCTTTTAATAGAGAAAAGCAAGTCCAAGGATGGAGCAGAAAGAAAAAAGAAGCTTTAATTAATGGAAAGTATCAACTGCTGCCTGAATTATCGAAGTCGAAAAAATAAGTAATTTTTATTGGAAATTGTTGTTAGTTCATTTCGACAAGCTCAATGACCGTATATGCGGGACGCTGAGCCTGTCGAAGCGAATTTCGATGTAAACTTTAGCGTAATGTTAGTTTTAATGAAGTCCTTTCGGCAAGCTCAATGACCGTATATAGAGGCCGCTGAGCCTGTCTAAGCGCATTACGGTTTTTAAATTTTGGGCCGTTTGATTTTGACGAAGTTATTTCGATAAGCTCAATGACCGTATATATCGGTCGCTGAGCCTGTCGAATCGAATTTGCTTGTATTACTTAAATATGTTCTCAGTAATTACACTTCAACAAACTCGATGGAAATAAAAAAGGCATAAAAAAAGCGGAGTAAAAAACCTTTCAGGATTCTCGACTCCGCTCGAAGTGGCATTATAAATAAAAAAATTAGCCTAGATCAAATTTAATTCCTTGTGCTAAAGGTAATTTATTGCCGTAGTTGACAGTATTTGTTTGTCTGCGCATATAAGCTTTCCATGCATCCGATCCGCTTTCACGTCCGCCACCGGTTTCTTTTTCTCCACCAAACGCACCACCAATTTCAGCGCCGCTTGTTCCAATATTTACATTGGCAATTCCGCAATCACTTCCTTTGTAACTTAAAAACAATTCTGCTTCACGCATATTTAAGGTCATGATAGCACTTGATAAACCTTGTGGTACACCATTTTGAAGAGCGATAGCTTCTTCTATGGTTTTATATTTCATTAAATACAAAATAGGCGCAAATGTTTCGTGTTGTACTATTGCCATCTCATTTTTTGCTTCTGCAATTGCAGGTTTTACATAACAACCACTTTCGTATCCCTTGCCTTCCAATACTCCTCCCGGAACAATAATTTTTCCACCTTCGCTAATAACATGCTCAAGAGCATTCATGTAGCCTTTAACAGCATCTTTATCGATTAATGGACCAACATGATTTTTTTCATCTAATGGATCACCAATTTTTAATTGGGAATACGCTTTTACTAAACTGTCTTTTACTTTTTGGTAAATATTTTCGTGAATAATCAATCTTCGTGTTGAAGTACAGCGTTGACCTGCGGTACCAACCGCGCCAAACACTGCGCCAACAAGGGTTGTGTCAAGATCGGCATTCTCTGTAATAATAATTGCATTGTTGCCACCTAATTCTAAAATACTTTTTCCAAAACGTTCGGCTACTTTAGAGCCAACAATTCGGCCCATTCTTGTAGAGCCTGTAGCCGAAATTAAAGGAACATGCGTGTCTTCTGTTAATAGTTCTCCGATTTTGTAATCACCGTTAACTAAGCAAGAGATCCCTTCGGGTAAATTATTTTCTTTTGCAACTTCGTTCCAAATATTTTGGCAGGCAATAGAACATAAAGGCACTTTTTCAGATGGTTTCCAAACACAAACATCTCCGCAGATCCAAGCTAGAGTTGTGTTCCATGCCCATACTGCTACCGGAAAATTAAATGCACTGATGATTCCAACAATGCCAAGCGGGTGCCATTGTTCCATCATGCGATGGTTAGCGCGTTCGCTTTGAATAGTTAATCCATATAACTGACGAGATAATCCAACAGCAAAGTCACAGATGTCTATCATCTCTTGCACTTCACCTAATCCTTCTTGATATGATTTTCCCATTTCATAGGACACTAATTTACCAAGTTCCGATTTTTTTGCACGTAATTTTTCGCCAAACTGGCGAACGTATTCCCCACGCTTAGGCGCCGGAATTTCTCTCCAGTAATGAAAAGCATCATTTGCAGCTGTAATTACTTTTTGGTAATCTGATTTAGTTGCTGATGTTACTTTGCCAATTAATTTTCCGTCAACCGGACTAACCGATTCGATAACTTCTCCGGAAGAAAACCAATTTTTTCCGGTTGAGCAACCTTCGTTTAATTCTTTTAAGCCTAAAGCCTTTAATGTGTTTTGCATAATTTATTTTTAGAAGACATAAAGATAATTATTATTTATTGAGCGATTACAAATGTTTTTTAATTATAGATGCAATTGTAAATAAATTGTGAACAGATATGCCTTTAGCTTAACCATGAGGTAATTTTTAGGCGAAATAAGTTTACTAATGCATAATCTTAAATTAGTTTATTCTTAAACAAGAAGAGATTTCTTTGCTAAAAAATATAACGAAATGAAAAAAAATTTATTTATTACACTTATTGCATTTTTTGTGATAAAATTAGGGGCTCAAAATCCCGGCTTAGTTATTAGCGAATTTTTCCCTAATCCTGTAGGAACAGATTCCTGCCACGAGTTTGTTGAATTAATTGCGACCAAACCAATAAATTTTGGATTAACTCCGTATACTATTATAGTAAATAATAATGGCACAGCTAATACTCAAGGTTGGATAGCAGGTGGCGCAATTTCTTATGCCTTTGCAATTACTTCTGGTACTGTTGCCACTGGTAATGTTGTTTATGTTGGTGGAAGTTGTATGGCTCCAGCTGGCCAAAAACTAAGAGTAATAAATGTTAAATATACTGGCGGCGATGGCGGAATTGGAAGTGCAAATGCCGCAGGAGTTTTTGGAAACGGAGGGACTAACGCTGATGGCGTTGCTGTTTTTGATCTTCCTATTTCTGCAATTACAAACTCTTCTGTTCCAAAAGATGCATTGTTTTTTGGCACAGGCCTAGGCACTGCAATCGTAAATGCAGGCATTGATGGTTATCAGTTACTCGTTAACGATCTGTATTCTGGTGGAAAATTAGGCGCAACAAGTTTTTTCACAGGTGATCCGGGTGCAGATGTTATTACAGCAACGGGAATTTTTAATACAACTAATAATGTTTGGACATTACCAAGAACATTTTCAGTTACTCCATTTGCCTCTCAAACAAACGCATCAAGCTCTGTTTCACTTACAACAAGCGCAGCGCCTGCTACAATTTCGTTTTTAAGTAATGATACTTCTGTTGTTGAAACAACTTCTAGTGCTACAATTTATTTAAAGCAAACCATTTCTAGTACTTCAGTAAGTGTTGTAAGTGTTGTTGCGTCTGCCTGGTCAAATGCAACTAGTAGTGATTATACAATAGCTACAACCAGTGTTACTTTTGCAGCAAACTCACCGGTAAATACAACAGCTTCTGTTTCAATTAATTTGGCAAATGATGTTGCTCTTGAAAGTGCCGAGTATATAATTTTAAAACTAGTGCCGCAAATGAATGCTACAGTTGGTTCAACAAATCAATGCACGTTTTATATTTTAGATGATGATAAAGTTGCGCCAGCTGCAGCGAATACAATTAGTTTGAATTTAATTGGCAGTTATCAAAATTTTGTTTCAGGCACTAATTCGGCTGAGATTGTGGTTCATGATCCAACTACTCAACGTTTATATATTGCAAATAGTATTGCTGCAAAACTAGATATTATCGATTTTATTAATCCGGCAACCCCAACGCTTATTGCAAGCATAAACATTTCTTCATATGGTAACATTAACTCTGTCGCAGTTAAAAACGGAACAGTTGCCTGTGCAATTGAAAATAGTTCGGTAGCTATTGGAGGAACAAATCCTCAAGATAGCGGTAAGGTTGTTTTTCTTGATAAAAATGGTTTGTTTTTAAAGCAAGTAAAAGTTGGTATGATGCCTGATATGATCACATTTAATAATGCAGGAACAAAAGTGTTTACTGCAAATGAAGGTGAGCCAAATGCTTCATATACTTTAGATCCTGATGGATCGGTTAGTATTGTAGATATCTCAGGAGGTATTGCGGCCTTGTCTCAAACAAATGTTGCTCATGTAACCTTTACTGTTTATAACGGACAAGAGACTGCGCTTAAAGCGCAAGGAATCAGAATTTACGGGCTTGGTGCCACAGCATCAAAAGATTTTGAACCAGAGTATATTTCAATTGCAAAAGATGATTCAAAAGCTTGGGTAACTTTACAAGAAAATAATGCGATCGTAGAAATTAATTTATCTAATAACGCAATAAACTATCTTAAACCTTTAGGTACAAAAAATCATAATAATTTAAATAAGGGGTTTGATGTTTCAAACTTAACTAAAGGCGTTAATATTGCTAACTTTCCTGTTAAAGGATTGTATTTACCAGATGCTATAGCAAGCTATTCGGTTGGTGGTATTAATTATTTGGTAACAGCAAATGAGGGTGATGCACGTGCTTACACCGGATTTTCTGAAGAAAAGAGAATTAGCGCATTATTACTTGATCCAACAAAATTCCCAAATGCAGTCGACCTTCAAAATAATTATGTGTTAGGCCGTTTAAATGCAACTGATAAATTAGGCGATACAGATAATGATGGGGACATTGACTCTATATTTGTGTATGGAGGACGTTCTTTTTCAATTTGGAATGCTAATACTGGAAATTTAGTGTATGATAGCGGAGATCAAATGGAAATGATTACTTCTACTAATTCTTATTCAGTAATGTTTAACGCCAGTAATACAACAATTGTAAAAAAAGACAGAAGTGATGATAAGGGCCCTGAACCGGAAGGCGTTGCCATAGGAGCTATTGGTACAAATACATTTGCGTTTATTGCTGTTGAACGTATAGGTGGAATTATGGTTTATGATATCACAAATCCTGCTGCCCCTGTATATGTTACTTATGTAAATAACCGTTCTTTTCCGGGCAACTTACCTGACAGGGGCGCTGAAGGTATTATATTTATCCCTCAATCTCAAAGCCCTAACGGTCAGCACCTTGTTATAGCTGCCAACGAAATAAGCAGTTCGCTTTCAATTTACGGCATCCCCGGTTGCGCTACACCGGTTGTAAGTTCATTAAGTGTTTCAGGAAGTACTACCGGATTATGTTCATCTAACGGCCCAATAATAAGTGTGCCATTTACTTCTGGATTAAATTATCAATGGAGTAATAATGGAACGCCAATTGTTGGTGCTACATCAAATACTGTAATGGCAACAGCAACAGGAAATTATTCTGTTGCAATAACCGGCGGTACAAATTGTTCGGTAAGTTCATTGTCTCAAAGTGTAAGTGTAATTCCTGCTCCATCAATTACGGTTGCTTCATCAGGAAGTGTTATTTGTGTTGGGCAAACAGCTACCCTAACAGCAAGCGGAGCTTCTACTTATAGCTGGACAAGTGGGCCGAACGCTTCATCGTACGCAGTTAGTCCAAGTGTAACTACAACTTACACGATTGCTGCTACAGGAGTGAATTCTTGTACGAATACTTCAACTTTTGTGCAAAACGTATCATTGTGTACCGCAATTGATGAGGAAGGTCAGTTATCTGAATTTGAGCTTTATCCAAACCCGACTAATAGTGACGTGAATATTGAGTTTGCGGATCTTAGCAAAAAAACAATTGAGATCTGGGATCTTTTAGGAAAGAAAATTTATTCAACAACAGTATACGAGAGCCCGAGCCTTAAAATAAATGTTAGTTCGTTTAATAAGGGAATTTACACTGTAGTAATAAAGGGTGACGCTATAACGGTTACAAAAAAATTAATTGTAGAATAATATTCTAACAATTACAATACATTTATTTAACCTGCCTTATGCAAATAGGGCAGGTTTTTAATTTTTTAATAATCTATACAATATGCTCAAGTAATGTAAGATGGTCAAATTTGTAAAACTCTTTTAATGAAGACATTTTATAAAACTATTGTTCTATCTGATATCCATCTGGGGATAAAGGCCAGTAAGGCAAAAGAAGTGGTGCACTTTTTAAAACATCACAAATGCGAAACACTAATTTTAAACGGCGATATTGTCGATGGCTGGCAGCTCAGAAAGTCGGGCAAATGGACAAAGCAACACAGCAATTTTTTTAAACACATTATTAGCCTCACTGGCAAAAAGAAATGCAAAATTATTTATCTGCGAGGAAATCATGATGATTTTTTAGAACAAATAATGCCTCTTAAAATTGGAAATTTTTCGATCAGAAAATATTATATCCATTATGGTGTAGAAAAAAAATATTTTGTTACCCATGGTGATCTATTTGACAACATTACTACAAAACTTAAATGGATAGCTAAATTGGGTGATGTGGGTTACACATTTTTATTATGGTTAAACCGCCATTATAATACTTATAGAGAAAAAAAAGGGTTACCATATTATTCACTATCTCAGGTGGTTAAAGCAAAAGTTAAATCTGCTGTTTCCTTTATTTCTGATTTTGAAAATGAATTAGCAAAAGTTGCAAAGGCTCGTAACTGCCATGGTATTATTTGCGGTCACATTCATCAACCTGCTATTAAAATGATTGATGGTGTTGAATATTTAAATTCCGGGGATTGGGTTGAAAGCTTAACAGCCTTAGTAGAAGACCGAGAGGGTAACTGGAAAATAATTTACTATAAAGATTGGTTAGAGCAACTCCCGCCAAAGGTGAAAAAAAGTAAAGCAGACCAAGCAATTAATGAAATTTTACCACAAGGTGTAACAATAAATAACAATGGATAATTCAGTAAAAAAGAAATACATTTTAGCTGTTCAAGGCGAAGGGCGTGGACACATGACCCAAGCAATGACTGTTTATGACATGCTCGTAGAACAAGGTCATACAGTTTGCGCAGTTCTTTTAGGGTCAAGTGGAGCCAGAGACATTCCCGCATTTTTCTTTGAAAAGGTTAAAGCTCCGATCATTCAGGTGCAAAGTCCAAATTTTGTAACGGATAAAAAAAATAAAAGTATTAATGTTACAAAATCGGTAATTCATAATTTTAAAAAAATTGAAACATTTAAACAGAGCCTACGAACGATAGATGCTTTAATGAAAGAGCATGAGCCGGATGTAGTAATTAATTTCTTTGACCTATTAATAGGCTTGTATTACCGCTTTTACAAACCAAAAGCAAAAATGATCTGTGTTGCTCATCAGTATATTTATTTTCATCCTGATTTTGAATTTCCTGCCGGACGTTGGATAGATAAAGCCTCAATAAAATTCTTTACTAAACTAACTGCCACAGGTTCTTCAAAAAATTTAGCCTTATCATTTTATAAGATACATACTACCAATGAAGATGTTGTTGTAGTACCGCCATTGTTGCGAAAAGAGATATTTGAGTTAGAAACCAAGCATGATGATTTTTATTTAGTGTATTTAGTTAACAACGGTTATTTTGAGGAATTGTTAGAATGGCACAAAGCTAATTCGAGCATTGAAATACATTGTTTTACCGATCAGCCCGAAAAAATTTATTTAAATTATAGTTTTGATAAAGAAAAATTGTTTGTTCACGCAATAAACGACACCTTGTTTTTAGAAATGATGAGTCGTGCTCGTGGCCTAGCAAGCAGCGCCGGGTTTGAAAGCGTTTGTGAAGCAATGTATTTAGGAAAGCCTGTTTTAATGGTGCCTATCCATGGTCATTACGAGCAATTTTGTAATTCTCGAGATGCTTATAAAGCGGGAGCGGGAATTTTTTCAGACAGATTTGATCTGACTAAACTTGCCAATTTTTCTGCTACATTTGACGGAACAAATACCTGGTTTAAAAATTGGATCGTAAATGCAAAACACAGAATCTATAACGAGATCATCAGCCTCTGATATGCCGCGTAAGTTATTATTTATCGTTAATCCAAATGCGGGTAAAAAAATTTCCGGAACCTTGATCGATACTATTCGTAAAGAGTTTCCTCAGAATATTTATTACCAAATTGTTATTTGGAAAGATAAGGATCATTTTAAAGAGGTATTAGATATTTTACATTCGCAGGACTATACGGATGCAATTGCTGTTGGTGGTGATGGCACTGTTAATGCGGTTGCTAAAAGTATTATTGGAACAAATATGGCGCTTGGAATTGTTCCCGCAGGTTCAGGAAATGGATTAGCGAGAACACTAGGCATATCCATGAATGTGGAAGAAGCTATCAAACAAATTGCAAAAGGTCTTAAAACCAAAATAGATCATGGAACGGTAAACGGCATCCCGTTTTTTTGCACAAGCGGTATTGGGTTTGATGCTCATATAGGGAATTTATTTGCAACGTCTACTAAGCGTGGTTTGCAGAGTTATATTAAGATAACTTTTTCCGAACTTTTTAAATATCGTGCAAAAGAGTATACTCTAAATTTTAATGATCAAATAATAAAACGGAAAGCATTTTTAATTACGGTTGCTAATGCGGGTCAATATGGAAATGATTTTTACATTGCGCCATTGGCAAGTATGCAAGATGGTTCATTCCACGTGGTGGTATTAAAGCCATTTAACGCATTCGTTCTTCCCGGCCTGTTAATTAAGATCCTTCGTAGAAAAGCTCATTTAAGCAGTAGGATCGAGACCTACGAAACAAAAAAGTTAATTATAACCAGGGAAGGAACTGATACCATACATTTTGATGGAGATCCTGCAGTTGAGGGAAAAGAAGTGGTATTTGAAAACATACCTAATTCCTTAAATGTTATAATTGGCGATAAGTTTAAAGCTTCTTAATATATTCTAAAAATAGATCAAGCGCTTTTCTTTTATCTGCATCTAAATTGTAATCAATTCTATTAACTAAGTATTCTATTGTTTGGTCTTTTGACAAGCTTTTCAAATTATAGTCTTCTTTAATGGCTAATAAAATATTATCGATGCCGTGTTTTAAAACAGAATTAAATTCTTTGATAAATTCTTGAGGTAATTTTTCGGTGCTCACCCAGGCTGCAAAAACAAATGGTAAGCCTGTAAATTTTTTCCATTCTTCTGCCAGATCATATTCGTATTTAAATTTTCCATTCAGCTCAAAGGTTCTGTCGCCTATAACAACAGCAGCATTTGTGTTTTTAATTTCATTCTCAAATCCGGGCATCGCATCTAAATAATCAACTTCAAAGTTCCAAAAGAATTTAAAAAGCACTTTAGTTAAAGTAATTGATGATTTTGACTGATAATCTAAGGTTACGGTTTTAATTTCATTTAAGGGTACTTGACTGTAAAGTTTTACGCTATCCACTTTGCCATTTGCGCCAATACAGTAATTTGTTTCAATAAAATAAGTGTCTAGTTTAGGTAATAAGGCAACAGGTACAAGCGCCAGATCTACTTGTTTGAATTTTAATTTTTGAGCACAAATACTGGGAATATCTTCTTGCAGATCTATCTTTTGCATGATATCACTGCGCTTAAGCGCCCATTTAAAGGGCAATGTATTGGTATAATTAACTATGGATATTTTTATCATTATGCTGTTAAAGGATGTGTAAAAATAAACATAATATATAAATTCAATTTTTTTATCTTTAGGCCGTAATTATGAGTGATAATAAATATCAATTAAGAGGGGTTTCGGCCGGAAAAGAAGATGTTCATGCCGCGATAGCAAATTTGGATAAAGGATTGTTCCCGAAAGCATTTTGTAAAATCGTACCGGATACTTTAGGGGGTAGTAACGATCATTGTTTGATCATGCATGCTGATGGTGCAGGAACTAAATCATCCTTAGCTTATATGTATTGGAAAGAAACCGGAGATTTGAGTGTTTGGAAAGGAATTGCGCAAGATGCAGTGATCATGAACGTTGATGATCTAATTTGTGTTGGCGCAACTGATAATATTTTATTATCATCAACAATTGGAAGGAACAAGAATTTAATTTCCGGAGAAGTAATTTCGGCAATAATAAACGGAACAGAAGAGGTTTTAAAAAGTTTACGAGATAATGGAATAACAATTTATTCAACAGGTGGCGAAACTGCTGACGTTGGAGATATTGTGCGAACGTTGATCGTGGATAGCACAGTAATCTGCAGAATGGAACGCAACAAAGTTATTTCTAATGATAATATTAAAGCGGGAAATGTAATTGTTGGCTTTTGCAGTTATGGAAAAGCAACTTACGAAACTGAATATAATGGTGGAATGGGCAGCAATGGCCTAACAAGCGCTAGACACGACGTTTTTAATAAAAATTTAGCAAAAAAATTCCCCGAAAGTTATGATGCCGCATTGCCTGAGAGTGTTGTTTATACCGGAGGCTTAAATCTGACAGATAAAATATCGGTTTCCTATTCTACTGTTGATTCTAAAATTGTTACCGAGCAAATAGATGCCGGTAAATTAGTTTTGTCTCCAACCAGAACTTATGCGCCAATAATTAAAAAAATAATATCGGAACTCGGAGCTAATATTAATGGTGTTGTGCATTGCAGTGGTGGTGCTCAAACCAAAGTGTTACATTTTTTAAATGATGGCTTGCATGTAATTAAAGATAATTTATTTGACTTACCACCTTTATTTAAAACCATTCACGACCAAAGTCATACTGATCATAAAGAAATGTATAAAGTATTTAATATGGGTCACCGCATGGAGATATATGCAGACGAGCAATTTGCAGAAAAAATAATTTCAATAAGCAAAAGCTTTAATGTAGACGCTCAAATTGTTGGAAGAGTAGAGAAGGGCGAAGGAAAAAAAGTTACCATTAATTCTGAGTTCGGAAGCTTCGTATATTAAATTCCAACACAAATAATGTGATCGTTATCTGTTACTATCAAATATTTTTTGTTGTTATTAAATAGATCGCTAACCATTGGTAAAGCTGATGCTTTTATGGATTTTGTTTTTTGAATTATCTGATCAAATATAATTAGTTCTTGTTTATTTCTACTAAAAGATAAAAAGAATGATTGGCTTTCGTTCGAATAAAAATCGCTTTCATTTAACTCACTGTCTATAGTTTTTTCAAATAACAGATTTCCATTTAGATTATAAGCATAGATGCCATTAGGTTTTGTAATGAGTATATCCGTTACTTTGTTGTCATCAACCTGAATGAATTTTATAGCAGCAGAGTCGATAGAAAGGTCTATCTTTTCAATTACTTTTTTGTCTGAGAAGTAGATCTTGTGTATCGAATTGTTTTTACCGTCAACATAAATTAAATAAGTTGAGTTTATATTGTTTGTTGCATCAGTAAAAAAAGCAGAGCAATTTCCTATTGTTTTATTTTTTAAACCTATCCTACCTTCGCCTTTTCTGCTAAAAGTATATATTTTACCTTCCTTATCCACAGCAATTAAATAATCACTCAAGCCTACTTTTGCATATTGTATTGGCAAATTTACTTCGGCATCAGTTTTAACTGGAGAAAATTTATCTTGCTTTACACCGTAGATCGAGTAGTTATAGATCATTTTGTTTTTGCAAGCAATAAATAATCGATAATTTTTATCATTGTCATAATCAATTACACTTAGTTCAGATGTTGATGCATCCGGCAACTTTACAGGATAACCTTGCACATATTTTCCGTTCCTATCAATTAAGTGTAAATAATTTTCACTGCTAAATAGTAATTGGTATTTATTGTTTTTGAAAATATCTACCGTAAAGATCTTAGAGCTTATTTTTTCGTTCAGTTTTTTCTTCCATAAAATAGTTCCTTTAGCATTAATCAAATAAAGATTTCCTTCCATGTCCTGAATGGTTAATTCATTTTCGTTGGATGTATGGTTTGTAAATCTTTGAGCCTGCATTGCTGCCGGCGCATCAAGTTTTAAGGCCCATAAAACATTTTGTTCTTTATTCTCGGTTTCAGCTTCATTCATTAACTGGCAGCGGAACTTAAAATTATTGGCATTATTGTTTATGGTAAAACAAAAATGTTTAAAATTACCGAACGGATCTTTATCGCCTTTAGTTTCAAAATTAAAAATGGTTTTAATTTGATCTTTGTTTTTATTAGGGGAATTATAAAGCAAATAATTAAAATTTTCTGATAGGTTTTGATTTTTATAGGCATTAAAACTTTTGTTTTGTTCAATAATGTTTCCTTTTTTTAATCTTATCAACAAGTCTAATAGTTCGGATCGGTTTTCGGAAAAGAAAAGGTGTGAATTATAAAGTGCTGCATAATTTGTTGTTAAATTAAAAAACGAACTAAATAATTTTAAAGATTTTTTTAGGGCTTTTGTTTTAAGTTTGTAGATCATTATTGAATCTTGTAAAAAAAGCGAATCACTCATATAACCTAAGTGTTCTGAGGCTTTTAAAGTATCTGAAATTTTTAATAGGATATATTTTTGATCAGGTATTTTTGTTTCAAAATTTACAAGATAGTTTTCTGTGTTTTGGTAAAACTCTTTTTCAATATTAAAAAGCGCGCTGTCTTTTACCAGCTTCCAATAATCATCGTTTTTGTTGGGATAAAGTTTATTTGCGTTATCGTTTAGTTGATCGAATGAACTAAAGCCATATGCTTTGATGGAAGATGTGTTGAGTGGTAAAAGATTTAAAAAATCTGTGCTTTGTGGTTTTTGGCCATATAAAACAGAGCTGATCTCAGATCTGTCCGGCTTCAAATAACCATTAATTGTTAGTTGCGAGGGCTCAAGGTTAATACTGCCTGCCGAAAAACCATTTTCACAGAAAGCTGATAGATTTAATTTAGAAGAAGCCCTGCTCTTTAAATAAAGTTGATGGTTTACAAAAACAGATAAAGTTGCGTTTTCTTCCAGTGTATTTTTAAATTCTATAAATTGCTTATCGTTTTGAAGTTTTGTGGTGCTTGCGTTAAGGGCTAATTCAATTGTTTCTCTGTGATTAGAGATAATTGCTACACCATTGTTTAAAGTCAAGTAGAATTTATTGACCTTATTTAAATTAAACTCAAAAATATCTTGCTCAGTTTTAGTTGCATTTAAAATCCTGGTTAATTCGGCAATAATTATTTCTTGATTACCTAAACGTTTAATATTAAATGAGCATAGCCAGCTAAGGGCTTTTTCATATAAGGCAAAATGAATGGCATTTTTCTTTACCATTTCTTCTATCATGGGATTTGTTGTAAAAACAGAATCGAAGGAATTAAGTGTGCTGCAAAATGAATTAACATCACCAAATAATTTTAATTTATCTGCAATTAAACTTTGTGAATTTATTTTTTTATTGAGGTCAAAAAAATCATTCGTTGTTAAATACAACAAACAGTTATTTGGTAAAACGGTAATAGCATCAACTTTTGGTTTTTTACTGTTTTTTAAACTTAAATAGGCCCAAATGGCAAAACCAAGGGCTAAAACAATGAAAAGACCAAAAAATATTTTTTTAATTAGAGACATTATTTATCTAAGCTACAAATAACAACCTTTAGAAAATTCCCTAAAAAGGAGAGTTTTACATAAAGCATTGTGGATTACTAGAGCTCTAATGTAAGTTGTTTTGGAAGTAGTTGAAATGTTAAGCGATGGATTGGTGTAACGCCATGTTTTCTGATCGCATCTCTATGTTTTTTTGTTGGGTAGCCCATATTATTATCCCAGTTGTATTCGGGATATTTTTTTGCCATTGCCTGCATGTGATCATCCCTATATGTTTTTGCTAATATGCTTGCGGCGGCTATACTTAAAAACTTGCCATCGCCTTTAATAATGCATTGGTGTGGAATTTTCTTATAGGCTTTAAAGCGGTTACCGTCTATTAATAACAATTCGGGTTTAGTTTTTAATTTATCCACTGCGCGATGCATTGCTAAAAAAGACGCATTTAAAATATTTATCTCGTCAATTTCTTTGTGATCTACAATTCCTAACGCCCAGCAAATTGCTTGGTCTTCAATTTCGGGGCGCAATTCGTATCTATCTTTATCGCTTAATTTTTTACTGTCGTTTAACCATTTGTTTTTATAGTTTTTTGGTAAAATAACAGCCGAGGCAAAAACCGGTCCGGCTAAACAACCCCTACCGGCCTCATCGCAACCGGCCTCAATTAAATTTTTATCAAAAAAGGACTTTAGCACTTTATTAGGTTAATTTAGTTTTTCTAAACAGGCTTTTATAGCCTCAAAATTTGGGAGGTCACCTGCCTTTTCAAGAACTTCAGCATATTTAAGCTTTCCCTCTTTATCGATCACAAACGCCGAGCGCTTACTTACACCTTTCATTCCTAAAATAAAATCATGATACAAGCTGCCATATGCAGTTGACGTTTCTTTATTAAAATCACTTAAAAGGTCAAAATTTAACTTTTGTTCTTCCTTAAATTTCCCTAAAGTGAATAGCGAATCAACCGAAATACCAAAAACTACGGCATTAAGTTGGTTGTAAAGGCTGTAATTGTCTCTAATATTACAAAGTTCTGCTGTGCAAGTGCTTGTAAATGCTAAAGGAAAAAATAATAGTACCACGTTTTTGCCTTTAAGATCACTTAAGGCGATTTCTTTTTTTTCTGTATTATAGAGTTTAAAGGTGGGCGCAGTTTGGTTTAAAATAAGACTCATACTAATATTTGTTAACAGTTTAATTTTAAACAATATTACCTTTAAATCGTTTAAAAAGTAATTTATACTTTTACACAAAATATTAAATCACTTAAAAAATAAAAATATGTCAAGTTTAGTAAGTAAAAAAGCGCCCTCGTTTAAGGCAGGTGCCATTGTTAATGGTGGAGAGATGGTTGAGAACTTCTCTTTAGAGCAATATATCGGTAAAAAATATGTAGTGTTTTTCTTTTATCCAAAAGATTTCACTTTTGTGTGTCCAACAGAATTACATGCTTTTCAGGAAAAATTAAAAGAGTTTGAAAGTCGCAACTGTGCAGTTGTTGGCTGCAGTACCGATACTGAAGAAAGTCATTGGGGGTGGTTACAAATGGAAAAAAAGGCCGGAGGAATTAAAGGTGTTACTTACCCGATCGTTGCCGATACAACAAAAACTATTTCTTTAAATTATGGAACTTTATTTGGAGATTATGATGTAAACGAAGCCGGTGATTTGATCGCAACAGGGCCCATGATCGCATTTAGAGGATTGTATTTAATTGATAAAAAAGGTATTGTTCGTCACCAGTTAATTAACGATCTTCCATTAGGTCGTAATGTTGATGAAACTTTACGTATGGTTGATGCTTTACAGTTTTTTGAAGAAAATGGTGAGGTTTGTCCCGCCAATTGGACTAAAGGAAGCGAAGGACTAAAAGACACGCATGCAGGTGTGGCTGATTATTTAAGCAAACACTAATAATCTAAATTAATTACAAAAAGCCAAGCAGAAATGTTTGGCTTTTTTTGTTTTATATACTACATTCATTAACATGAAATTGGTTTACGTTATAATTTTACAACTTCTAATAATAGTTATTCATGCACAAGATGTTGAAGTGCTATCGTTATCATCTTTTAAACACGATTATCTGGTAAGTGAGATGCAATATTTGGAAGACATAAATGATACCGGCAAAACTCAATACATTGCAACCTTAAAAATTAGTGGCGCTCACGGAAACGAAATAATTGGACATTGGCTTAATTTACTTAATATGAATGCTAAGCGTTTAGGTGCAAATTTATTTTATGTTGAAAGTTATGTTGAAGACGAATTAAAAGCTGATCTGATAGTTAAAATGTATTTTGGCGGCTTAAATTTTATCACCGCAAATACTAATAAAGTGGATAAAAATAAGATCTATATTTTTAATCAAAGTCGTTCCAAAAACGACACCGGATCTTTTTACATGAATCAAAAAAAGATAACTTTTGATCCAAAAAATTTTTATACCATAGATACAAAGCAATTTCAACTTTACCACATAAGTAGTAATGGAAAAAAGTCAACAACGGTAAATGAAAGTTTTCCAAAAAACGGCATTTCTGTTTTTTATATTATTCCAAATGGTAAAAAGAGTATTATTGCTAACAATTCTCCTGTTATTCGAAAAAATGGATTGTCAATAAATTTCAAAAAAAATAAACCCTTAAAGTGCAAATATACATTTGGGAGATTTGCAATTGAGATCTATAAATCAAAGGAATAAAAAAACCATTTGATAATTATCAAATGGCTTTAAGAAAATCCTATTTTTATTTAAGCATCGTAATCAATAACTACCTTTTCTGTTAGGGGATGTGCCTGACAGGTTAAAATAAAACCTTCTTCTACTTCTGCGTCGGTTAATGCAAAATTAGCATCCATTTTTACTTTACCTTCTAAAACTTTAGCTCTGCAAGTACAGCAAACTGCTCCTTTGCAGCTAAATGGCGCGTCAACACCGGCTTCAATAGCAGCGTCTAATATGCTAATGCTG
The DNA here is from genome assembly GCA_040382975.1 of Flavobacteriales bacterium. Classification (GTDB taxonomy): domain Bacteria; phylum Bacteroidota; class Bacteroidia; order B-17B0; family Aurantibacillaceae; genus Aurantibacillus. The sequence continues at coordinate 6,629 of JBEIEI010000008.1, read as the reverse complement.
CTGGTTTGTAATTCAAAATCAGTTTCAATTCCGTATTGTAATACCTTAATTTTTGATTTTACATTTGCGCCCAAAGAATTGTTTTCTTCTTTATTTACCGCGTCAATAACCGCATTAAAATATTCAATATGTATTTTTTCTTTTGCAATTTTTAAATCTTCCAATGTGGTTTTAACATTTTCCATCATTGGACCAGGGCCACAAATAAAATATTCATCGGCATTAACACCTCCAAAATTTTCGATCAGGGCTATAGTTTTTTCTTTGGTAATTATTCCTTTTTGTATATCAGAAATTTGTCCAGAAGGTTGATCGAGTATATAAACTACTTTTAAGTTTGGATTTGAACCAGCTAAAGCATCAAGTTCTGTTTTAAAAATAGTACTTTCTTCATTTTTGTTAGCATAGATCAACGTTATTGTACTTTGTTTTTCAACATATAATACACTTTTAACAATACTCATCATAGGAGTAATTCCGCTTCCGCCGGCAAATAAAACATAGTTCTTTTTATTACCACCCGATAATACAGAATGGAATGTCCCCATAGGTGTCATCACTTCCATAGTTGCGCCAACTTTTAACTCTCGGTTAATGAAAGTAGAGGCTCTTCCGCCGGCAACTTCTTTCACGGCAACACGTATTTCTTTTTCGTAAGGACTAGAACATAAACTGTATGAACGACGAATTTCCTCGCCTTTAACTGTTAATTTTAGGGTTATGTATTGGCCCTGCTTGAATTGATATTCGGGCTGTTGTTGTGGTGGAACTTCGAAAGAAACCGAAACGGCGTCAGCGGTTTCGCGTTTAATGTCTTTAACTTTTAGTGTGTGAAATCGTGCCATAATTCAATAAATTGAATGCAAAAATAGGGCTTTGAAAGCGATAAAAAAATTTATTTAGGGTTATCGTCCTTGCTTTGTATAAATCCACCTTTTTTTTGGTTTAAAACCGCATTAATCCTATCTTTGCAATAACAATAAATGTATTAATATGGCTGTTATAAATTTTGAAGAGTTGTTTGAGACTAAGTTAGCGAAAAATGAAATGGTTGAACCCAAAGATTGGATGCCTGATAACTATCGCAAGCATTTGATACGACAAATTTCTCAACACGCGCATAGCGAGATCGTTGGTATGTTACCGGAAGGTAATTGGATAACCAGAGCACCAAGTTTGCGCGCTAAATTGGTTTTATTGGCAAAGGTGCAAGATGAAGGTGGGCACGGCCTTTACCTTTATACAGCAGCCGAATCCTTAGGTACCAGTCGCGATGAGATGTTAGATGCGTTATTAACAGGAAAAGCAAAATACTCTTCTATTTTTAATTACCCAACTTTAACCTGGGCAGATGTCGGCGCAGTGGGTTGGTTAGTAGATGGTGCTGCTATTATGAATCAGGTAATGTTACAAAGAACGTCATACGGACCTTATGCTCGCGCTATGGTGCGCATTTGTAAAGAAGAGAGTTTTCACCAACGTCAAGGATACGAAATTATGACCCATTTGGCATTTGGTACCCCTGCACAAAAAGAAATGGCGCAAGACGCATTAAATCGTTGGTGGTACCCAACTTTAATGATGTTTGGCCCACCTGATATTGAAAGTCCGAATAGCGAAAATGCAATGAAGTGGCGTATTAAACGCGAAACAAATGATGAATTACGTCAGCGTTTTGTAAATCAAACAATGCCTCAGATAGACTATTTAGGATTAACTGTTCCTGATAAAAATTTAAAATGGAACGAAGCAAAAAAAGGCTTTGATTTTAGCGAGCCGGATTGGGCGGAATTTAAAAATGTAATAAAAGGGAACGGACCATGCAATAAGGAACGTTTGGCTTCGCGTAATAAATCTCACAACGAAGGTGCATGGGTGCGTGAGGCAGCAAGTGCTTATGCAAAAAAGCAAAATGAAAATTACGTTGCTGCATAAGAAATAATTTTGGGCGTTTAGTTATTGGTTTTTGATAGCTATATCACATGAATAACATTACAATTAGAACTAAACTATAAAACAACAATATGAGTAACGATTCTCAAGGCCCATTATGGGAAGTGTTTTTGCAAAAGAAAGCGGGACAACCGTTTGTACATTGCGGCAATTTACATGCTTATGATAAAGAAATGGCTTTGCAAAACGCACGTGATCTATATACACGTCGTAATGAAGGAATGTCTATATGGGTAGTGCCTAGCAGTGCAATCGTTGCCAGTAGTCCTGAAGATATGGGTTCGTTTTTCGAACCTGCTAATGATAAAATTTTTCGTCACCCAACTTTTTACCAAATCCCTGATGGCGTTGGCCACATGTAAAATAATAAACAATGACATCGCAGGAAGCATTATATAATTATACGCTAAGGCTTGGAGATACAAGTTTGATTTTAGCTCAACGTTTAAGTGAGTGGACAGGTCACGGTCCGTTTTTAGAAGAAGACTTGGCCTTAACCAATATTGCATTAGATATTTTTGGCCGAGGAAAAAGCTTATTAGAATATGCCGCTAAATTAGAAGGTAAAGGCAGAACAGAAGATGACCTTGCTTTTTTTAGGAACGACAGAGAATATTTTAATGCACTTATAACGGAACAACCAAATGGCGATTATGCCAAAACTATTATCAGACAAGCCATTATTGATTGTTTTGATTTGCTGTTCTATGCAGAATTAGCAAAAGTTAAGGATACAACTTTAGCTGGAATCGCAGAGAAATCACTAAAGGAAATTGCCTATCATAAACGTCACAGCTTTAGTTGGGTTAACCGTTTTGGCAACGGAACAGAAGAAAGTTTAACGCGCTTACAAAACGGGTTAAATGAAATTTGGCCATTTGCCGGCGAATTATTTGAGATGAATGAAGTTGATGCTGTATTGCTAAAGGAAGGAATTGCAGTAGATCTTAATGTTCTAAAACCTATTTGGGAAAAAGAGGTCACTCAATTATTTGCAAAAGCAAATTTAACGATTCCGGAAGGCTCTTATGCTCATACCGGCAGCCGTAGGGCATTACATTCCGAACACTTAAGTTATATTTTAGCCGAGATGCAATCAATTCCAAGAATGCACCCAAATGCAAAATGGTAAAAAAAATTAGTTGCATATTTATTTTATTTTTTCTAACCAACATATGTTTTGCGCAAAATGGGTTTCAAAAAATATCGCTTGATAAATTAATTTCAAGCGTTAAAGTATCTGATTTAATTAAAGATATACCTGGCGATTGTAAAATTTCTAATTATGAATTGTCATTAACTAGCAGTAATGGTCTAAATACTGTTATGGCTACATCAGATAGTATAAGTAAATATTTTAATGGCCAACTTCCGGCACCTAAAAAAGGAAACAAAATATTTATTTCTATAAAGACAGCTTCCTGTTTACAAAAAGTAAAAAAAGAATATAAATTTATAATAGAGTGAAGGAAACCTGGAAAAAAATATCACCATACTTTGTAGACGCCTGGCAGTATATTGTAATAATAGTCATTATGGTCATTGCCGCCATATTCATTCTTTAAGAACTTAGTATTATTATAAATCTCAAGAAAAAATACCATGCAATCTAAAGAATCTATTTTTTCACTTCTTTCCGAAATTCCCGATCCGGAAATTCCGGTTATTTCTATTGTAGAATTAGGAGTAATACGAGATGTAATTATTTCGGGAAATGATATTGAAGTTATTATTACACCAACTTATAGCGGTTGCCCTGCCATGAAACAAATGGAGGACGATGTTCGAAAAAAAATGCAGGAACAGGGTTTTGAGAACATTAAAATTACCACCGTTTATAATCCGGCATGGACGACAGACTGGCTAAGTGAGGAGGCAAAACTAAAATTGCAAAAATACGGTATCGCTCCTCCTGAAGAGAGTACAACCGATAAATCTTTTTTAACCGGCAAGCTCAAACACGTTACCTGTCCGCGCTGCAAAAGTAAAAACACGGTAATGATCTCTCAATTTGGCAGCACGGCCTGTAAGGCTCTATACAAGTGCAATGAGTGCTTAGAGGTGTTTGATTATTTTAAGTGTATCTAACAAGTTTGATGTTAGAGATAAGATTAAAGAAATTAATATACGTAAATCAAATCAGATCTCTAAAACCTTTAATCAAACTTCTTTATAATTCCTATTCTCTCCAATTCTCCAGCCCGTTAATTTTTCTACAAAAAACAAGAACTGATATTTTAAATTGGTTTTTACTTTTGATTTATCGTACTTAAAATTCCAATTGGCATTCTTGATCCTTGTTTCAAATACTTTTGGATGCGAGCCTTTGTATTCTCCTAAAAGATCAATATTGCTGTAATCAAATTCTTCAACGGTAGGAATGTTGTTTTTCATCCATTCATCATCATGCCACATTTTATGAAAGTTGGCTTGCTTAGCTTGTTGTGCTTGCGGTGATTTTACCCAACCGTAATGGTAAATAAATGCGCCTGTTTTTTTTACGCGCAACTTTTTATCATCAAGATTTCTAAAGCCTTGTGCATCTTTATAAGAGCGAAGAGCCTTGTTGTTTTTGATGATACGTATTTCGTTTTTGTACCAGCGGCGGCCAATACCAATGTATTTATAATGTCCGTAAAAATGTTTGTATTCAAATAATAAACCATCAACAGTTTGATCGGTTTTATATTGCTGCATGGCACTTTTTATTTTTGGCAGATCTTCTTCATGCACACATTCATCACTTTGAATATAAAAGCACCAATCAAATTCTTTTGGGATAGCATCAAAAACCTTATTCGTTTCGATGGATAATATTTTCCCGCCTTCGCGTAATTTATCGTCCCAAACAGTATCAATAATAATTATTTTGTCTGAGGCAATCGATTCAATTAATTTCCGTGTATCGTCATCGCTGCTGCCAACACCAACAAAAAATTTATCGCAAATAGGTAGGATAGAAGTAATAGCCTCAATTACAGGGTAGTCGAACTTTAAAGCGTTTCTTATAATTGTAAAACCTGCTATTTTCATCACACAGTATTAAAAAGGATATCCAATTCCAAAGTTAGCAACAATTTGTCTCCATGGTTTTTTATCATAGGTCCATCTGTCTCCTACATCATATTTTGGGTCTTTAATTGGCGCGGCCATATCAAGTCGTAAAACAAAAAAACTTAGATCCCATCTAATTCCCAGGCCGCTGCCTATAGCTATTTGGTCAACAAAATTTGAAACAACAAATTCGCCATTCGGTTTTGTTTCATCCTTTTGTAATCGCCAAATATTTCCGGCGTCCACAAAAAAAGCACCGTTAAAAGATTTAATAATATGAAAACGGTATTCAAAATTTCCTTCCAATAAAACATCTCCAATTTTATCAAATCGCGTTTCGCTATTTGTAGGGTCGTATCCTCCAGGCCCCAGCGTGCGTGCACGCCATGCTCTAACGCTATTTGGACCGCCACTAAAATAACTTTGTTCGTAAGGTAGGCCACTCAAATTTTTTAATGTTTTTGCAATACCTCCGGCTAAACGGTATACTAATCTAGTTTTTGATCTAACGGGAATGTTGATCCTGTAATCAATATCCGTTTTAAGGAACTGCGCAAAGGGAATGTTAAACAAAAGATACCTATCTAACGAATCGGGTTTTTTGCCAGTTAGTTTAAAGTATTGGCGCAATAGTGAACCGGATGATGCGATCGTCCATTTTAAATAATGAACAGTTTTTTTACTAGTATTTGAGTTTCCTTTTGAGGTGTAGGTTAATCCAAACTTGCTTAATGTGGTAATGTGATCTTGAAACGAGTTTAATAAAAACGCGTCTTTCAGATCGGTAAGATCATTTTTAAACGATGGTAGTAGTTTTGCCCTTACTAAATAGACTTCAAAGGGAATAAAATCATGTTTTAATCTGCCATTATTGGTCCTGAAGCTAAAGCCGTAATCTATATTTGTGATCACTCTGCTAAACTCCGGACGAGATTGATAGTTTAACGAAGTTTTAATATAGGTGCGGGGTAGCATATCTTTTTTAAATGGTAATAACGAAAATGGAAAAAATGCTCGAGGGACGGAGAAGGTAAACTCCGGGCCAAATTGTATCGTATTAAACGTGCGCTGCAATCTATTCAGATCGGCAACATCGGTAATTGTTTTTATATAAGTAGTGTCTTTTGAGAATTGTTTTTGGGCCGAGATAGCGGCTTGTAATTTTAATTCTATTAACTCACCGCCTCTAAAAAAATTCTTGTTCTGGTAAATGATACTTCCATCAATACCTAAATTCCCGCTTGTGTTTGTTCCTTCTGTTTCTGCTGTTAAAGATTGTTTTAACAAGGGACTACAAATGATATAACAATCTAATCTATTAGAGAATTCATCATTCTTTAAAAATTGAATGGTTACGTTTTTAAAAATACCTAATCCTAAAAGTTGTTTATACGTGTGTTCTGATGTGTCTTTACTGAACCATTGACCTCTGTAAATATCTGTATTGTTCATTATAATTGGCTGTTTATAAGCCAAAGGTGCGTTCAATAAAAAAACAGTTCCGTCCCTTTTAGTTTTGAGCGTATCGGTAAATTTTGCATCCTTTACGTTTCCATAAACGGCTTCTGTAATGATATAAACTTTTTCAACTTTTAATCTAGGATGATTTACATAAATTATCG